>DATIJL010000019.1 GCA_035478595.1 Candidatus Chromulinivoraceae bacterium | reverse complement strand
ATTGGTAGAATAGGCCATGGCAGGCCTCCTTTCTGTATTTATTTAGTCGTAAACACAGTATACGGAGTGCCTGCTTTTTTGGGATAGATGGCTAACGCCATCTATCTTCTTTTTATGTTGCAAAGGTGGTGAGTTAGTACGGGTGACTTGTGTTTAAAGCGTAAATGGGGTATAATTACCACTGTTATTAACTCGGCTTACACTCGCTGTAAGCATCCATAAGGATTCCAGAGGAGGAAACTTATATGAAGGAGTACGAACTAACAGTTCTTATTCACCCGGACCTCGAGGTTGACCTTGAGGCGCCGCTCGCGAAAGTTCGCGACATCATCAAAAACGCTGGTGGTGAAATTGTAAAAGAAGATAACTGGGGTAAGAAAAAACTCGCCTACAGTATCAACCGTGAAGATTTTGCCGTTTATGTCTACATGGACGTTAAGCTACCAGCAGAGGCGCCACTGAAGATTAGCAACACGCTGAACATCACTGACGAAGTACTGCGTTACCTGCTTGTAAAACAAGATGAAAAGGGACGTAAGGCACTCGAAGAAGCGAAGGTAAACGCTTCAAAAGAAGAAACAGAAGAGAAGGAGTAGGGAATATGGCCAAAAGCATCAACCAAGTGATTTTAATGGGACGCCTCACTCGTGACCCAGAAGTACGCACCACGACAACAGGTAAGACGATCACGAGCTTTTCTATAGCGGTTGATCGCGGCGGCCAAGAAGACGCAGCCGACTTTTTTGACGTGACTGCCTGGGAAAAATTGGGAGAATTGGTAAGCCAGTACCTCTCTAAGGGTCGCCGCTGCCTCGTGCAGGGACGTCTTCGCCAGGACAGCTGGGATGATAAAGAAACTGGCAAAAAGCGCAGCAAGGTAGAAGTTGTTGCGACTGACGTTACATTCCTCGATGGTCCAAGCGGTGATGGCGGTCCATCAAACTCTGGCTCGAGCAGCCAAAGTAAAAAGTCTGACGATGTTGTTATTGAAGACATCGACGACAAACCTATTGATTTAAGTGAAATTCCATTCTAAGGAGACATGAAATGGCTAAACGATTCAAAAAAGACACCCCTGTCTACTTTGACTACAAAGATGTAAAGACTCTACAGCGTTTTATTAACATGTACGGTCAAATCGAACCAATTGCGAAGACTGGCCTGAGCGCTAAGCAGCAACGTCAACTTGCCGTTGCAATTAAGCGGTCTCGCCATTTGGCATTGCTTCCGTTCGTTACCTCTAACTAATTTGTTTAGAGAACTCTGCAGCGCACGAGGGAAAGCCCGTGCGCTGCGTAGCATTTCTAAGCGTCAACCAACTTTAGGAGAAAACTATGTATCAACCAACCGATCTTAAAAAAGGCACAGTTGTTCAGCTTGATGGTAAGCCTTATCGCGTTATTGAGTACGCCCAAAAAGTTATGGGTCGTGGCGGCAGCATTGTAAATGTTAAGCTGAAGAACCTTGTTGATGGAAGTGTTATCCCAAAAACGTTTAAAGGCCAGGATAAGATTGAGTCCGCAGAAGTTACTAATAAAGGTGTGCAGTACCTTTACTGTGACGACAACACGTTCTTTTTTATGGATCCAGAAAACTTTGAGCAGTTTGAACTTTCTATTGATACTGTCGATACGGCTGCGCAATATCTTAAAGAAGGCGATAGTCTGAACCTGCAGTTTTTTGGCGACAAGGTTATTAAC
This sequence comes from Candidatus Chromulinivoraceae bacterium, assembly GCA_035478595.1. Taxonomy (NCBI): domain Bacteria; class Candidatus Babeliae; order Candidatus Babeliales; family Candidatus Chromulinivoracaceae; species Candidatus Chromulinivoraceae bacterium. The sequence goes on along the minus strand of DATIJL010000019.1, from coordinate 37,984 downwards.
GTGGAGCTTCCTAAGAATATCTACTTGGAAGTTACCTATACTGAAGACGTAGTAAAGGGTGATACAACCTCTAACGTACTAAAGGATGCTACGCTCGAAACGGGTCTGGTCATTAAAGCACCCTCCTTTATTAAAATCGGTGACATTGTCTCTGTTGATACAGAAACAGGCGATTATCGCGAACGCAAGAAGTAGTATAATGGAGCTATGGCTACGGTCTATAGCGCCGCAAAACAAAAAGATCATCTAGAAGAAGGTTCGCAAATGCAAAACTGGCGAGAAACCTATCTTTCATATCTGCCAAGACGCCGAAAACATCGTTGGATTATTTACTCGGTGCTATTTGTGATGTTTGTCATGGTGATTGTGCAGCTGATCTATCCTTGGAATAAAGGGCTGTTATTTGCTGAAGTAAATGGAATATCAACACGACTTGATGATCATGACGAGATGGCAAAAATCATAACTGAGCAATTCGCCGCCACAAAGATAACTCTTGCGGTGGGGAATGACAAAAAAGAAACGTACACCTTAGCTCAAGCAGGGGCTGAGCCAAATACTGAGGATATGGTAGCAAGACTGAGTCGATACCCTTTATGGCAACGGCTCGTTCCGGGTTCGATATTCTGGCAACCAACTCAAATAAGGATGGCCGATGTATTCTATGACACAAAACAGCTTGCGGCATTTGCCGATGCTAGAAGTAAGGATCTTAGTTTTCCGCCGGCGAATGCTCGACTAGCTATCAAAGATGGAACGCTCATTGCAACGCCCGAGATTGCAGGAAGTGATGTAAGAACCGATATGATCAAACAGGCGCTTAGCGGTGCTGAGATAGGAATTGGTCAAACGACGACTATTGCGATCCCTAGTAATCGAACACCGGCCGAGCGAACAGCGCAGGACTTGGCGAGAGTTAAAGTACAGGCCGAAGCGGTGATAGCACGTCCCGTAACAATCACGGCGAATGGTCGGCAATTCATTCCATCACGTGCCGACATTGCCTCGTGGGTGCTATTAAATACCGATGCTAAAGGGAATGTAATACTTTCGATTGATGAAGCCAAAGTAAAAACGTATCTTTCGACTATTAATGACAAGGTAGGAACACTAGCGGGTCAAACAAATATAAATGTTGTGGACGGAAGAGAGAGTGACCGAACGACTGGCGCAACGGGCAAGGCGATAGATAGTGATATATTGGCGGCTGATCTAGATGAACAGTTGTTGCAGAAAACGCAACCTATTGCACTGACAGCTGCCCTTGTCGATGTACAGCCGAGTGTTGTTTTTAATCATAAATATACGACAACACAGGCAGGACTTCAGGCGTATATTAACGACGTGGCAAACTCACAGGATATGCACATTGTAGTTCAGCAGCTGAGTGGTGAGAAATGGTATGCTGCAGCTCGGGAGACAGAGAGTATCCCAAGCGCCAGTACGTATAAGCTCTTTCTCTCATTGGTGCTTTTTGACCGTATAGATAGGGGTGAGATTAATTGGAATGATCCAATGCTTGATACGGACGTTGCGGGCTGCTTCGATCGTATGACCGTACCGTCGACTAATCCATGTGCTGAGGCATGGATTGCGCAGTTTGGTAGACAATATATTAATGATTTTATTCATGCCCGTGGTTTTAGTGACGGGACAAATTTTGTAGTCACCGACGCTATTCATACAACCGCGGCCGATTTGACAAAATATATGATTGGTCTTAATGATGGTACACTAGTAAGTGGTGTTAACAGAGACCGGCTGTTGAACAATCTAAGTCGTCAGCCGTATAAATATGGTATTCCGACAGGTAGCTCTGTGCCTGCTAATCAAATTTACGATAAAGTTGGTTTTTTATGGGACTACGTACACGATACGGCTATTGTGCCGCATCCACGTGGGACCTATATTTTAACCATTATGAGCAAAGGTCAGGGTTATGCAGGTGTTGCAGCTGTTGCTCGTCAAATAGAAAGAATTATGTATCCATGAAAACTCGTTTAGATATAGAACTAGCTCGCCGTGGTCTTGCTACAAGTCGCTCGCAGGCGGAAAGCTGGATTAAACTTGGTAAGGTAACAGTTGATGGCAAGCTGGCGAAAAAACCAGGTCAGTTTGTGGCTGAGACAAACGATCTTAAGATGACCGCTACCGAGCAATATGTTAGTCGAGCTGGTTTAAAGCTTGCAAGCGTAGCACAGCTACTAAAACTTGATTTTAGGAATAAGACGGTTCTCGATGTAGGGAGTAGTACGGGTGGTTTTACGGATTACGCCTTGCAGCATGGAGCAAAAAAAGTGTTCGCCGTGGATGTTGGCACAGATCAGCTTCACCCAAGTCTTCAAGGCAATCCGGCTATTGAGTTGCATGAAAAAACCGATATCCGTGATTTCTACTTGCCTAATGAAAAGCCAGATATCATTGTGATTGACGTCTCGTTTATCTCTTTGCGCGAAATTTTACCACATTTAGCTAACAGTCTATGTGGCTCTGAGACGCTTATTGCAGCCATGCTTAAACCACAGTTTGAGGCGGGGAAGAATCAGACGAATAAAGGAGTTATTAAAAATGATGCTGTACGTCGGCAGATCTTAAAAGATTTCGAACTGTGGGCGAAACAGTATTTTGTCGTATCAGATAAACATGATAGCGATGTGGCGGGTTCTAAGGGAAATCGTGAACGGTTCTATCTCCTACAACTTAAGAGGTAGATTTATTTCTTAAAGGTAGACATTGGGAAGTGTTGGACCTGCGAGTGACGTATGCCACTCGCAGGTCCAAACCCCTGACCCCTTAAGAGGTCACTTGACTGCGGCCAATCGCTCCCGAACTTCCTCTTCGGAGAGTTCGGTGTACGGCTGGAGCAGCTCGGCGATGCGCGGCACCGACCCGCCGACGTTGTGGATCTGTCGGAGTGTGGCCACATCCTCGAAGACGAGGGCGGCGAGGAGCTGCCTCTTGCTCTCGGGGTATCCTCGCACGATGGCTGCCGTGTGATCGATGACGAAGACTGCAGCCAACGTCGTCTGCTTGTACGGCTTCTCGATCCAGCGTGCCGGACGGTTGGCGGCTTCCGCGAAGGCGTGCTGCGCTTCGGTGACGTCACCGTTCAGGAGCGTGCCGGCCAACGTAGTGGCCTCACGCGTGGACTCTGCGGCAAGCTGGTCGTTGTGCTCGCTCATGACTCCTCCAGGGTGTCAAAGGTTGGTTGAAGAACCAACTCCTATAGTAAACCGCAAAAGACTGGATGGCAACACATATTATATGTATATATTATACGTTAAAACGAAACTCAACTACATCGTTCGGTTGCATAATGTAGTCTTTGCCTTCAGTTCGAATCTTACCAGTACTACGGGCGGCCGTTTCCGAACCGGCGGCAATAAGGTCGTTATAGTTAACGACCTGGGCGGCAATAAATCCACGTTCAAAATCGCTGTGGATAACACCAGCTGCCTGTGGTGCTGTTGATTCCTGTTTGATTGTCCAGGCGCGAACTTCTTTCTGACCAGCGGTGAGGTAGCTCTGAAGACCGAGCGTTTTGTAAGCTGCGCGGATAAGCTGATTGAGGCCAGTCTCTTCAACTCCGTAGCTTTCAAGTAGCTCGTTGGCGTCGCTATCGTCGAGTCCTTTAATCTCATCCTCTAGCTTTGCACAAATAAAGACAGCCTGGTTTGGGGTAACTAGCTGAGTGAGCTCAGCTTTCTTTGTCTCGTTAGTAAGAGTTTGCTCATCGATATTAAAGGCGTAAATAACTGGTTTAGCGGTGAGGAGGTGGAGCTCGGCGAGATATTCCTCGTTCAGCGATTTTAACGTCGAGAGAGGGGTGCTATCCTCGAGAGTTTTACGAATGGATTCCAAATAGCTAATTTGTTCGCGTAGTGCTGGCTTTGCCTTGGCTTCCTTAACGAGCTTAGGTAAGTGACGGTCGATTGTTTCAAGGTCAGCCAAAATAAGTTCGGTATTGATAATGTCAATATCGTTTGCTGGGTGAACACGGTCGGATACGTGTACGATATCGCTATTTTCAAATGCGCGCACGAGGTGAAGAATGGCATCACACTGGCGGATGTTAGCCAAAAACTTATTGCCAAGACCTTCACCCTTGGACGCACCAGCTACAAGGCCAGCAATGTCAACAAAAGTTACGGTGGCTGGAACGATTTTGTTGCTACGATAGAGCTCGGCAAGTTTTAGTAGTCGCTCATCGGGCACGGAAACAATACCCGTATTCGGCTCGATTGTGGCGAATGGATAATTGGCTGCTAAAATGTCGTTGTGGGTCAAGGTGTTAAAGAGGGTGGATTTACCAACATTTGGCAAACCGACAATTCCAATAGATAAACTCATGCCCTTATTCTAACAGAGGTAACTGTAGAAAAACAGTGATTTGTTCTAAAACAGGATGCACCTTGAGCCTGCTATTCCTCTTATGCTACTATAGCTGTAACAACTTAACGTTTACGACCAGGAAATACATGAAAAAATCACGGCGCCTGATTATCTTTGCAATCATTATTGTGGTAGTTATTGCACTTGCGGCCGGTGCTGCTATTTTGTGGAGCAATTATCAGATTTCTAAGTCTAATAGCCAAAAAAATGGCAATGGCAGTAACTCTAGTCAATCAACTACGACACCTCAACAAGTAGCCCAGCAGACGACTGATGCAGCTGACAAGTTGGCCTATGAAGGAAACGTTCAGAGCGGTGTGCAAAAACTTAACGATGCTATTAAGGGTGCAACCAATACGCAGGAGCAATTTTTGTATTACTCCGACTTGGCAACTCTATTGCTAAATAATAACCAACTGCCGGATGCGCTAGCCGCCGCGAAAAGTGCTTACGAGTTGAACAAGGTTTCGGGTAGTGCGGCGCTGGTAGGTCAAATCGCAAATCAGATGGGTGATAAGGTGACGGCTGCTACCTATTACCAGTACGCAATTGATCACATTGATCCCACGGATACTTATGGAGCGAGTGACAAGGCTGATTACCAGAGTATTTTAAATAGTCTTAAGGGAGGTCAGTAAATGAAGGCGGTGGCTGCATATATCCGAACCTTTCGCCTCTTTCATTGGGCAATTCTGGCAACTATAGCGGTAGGTGCATTTACAGCCGTCTATTATCAGACGACAATGGCTGCATGTTATCCTGGCACCGTACTCGGCAGAACCTGCTATAGGGGATATTTTTCGAATGTCGATGACCGAGGGGGGACATTCGTTTTGCCTGTCATACGAGATAACCAGGCAATTCCTGCTGCTACGGTGAATAACGCTGATCAGCTATATAATTTGTTTCGGTCGGCTTATGACAGCGGTAACCGACAGAAAAGAACGAGTGCGGCATTTATCTATAACACCATGATGGACAGAAATGCTCCGGGCGTTGGTCGTAATATATCGGATGCTCAATGGACTGACTTTCATGCTCGTCTCAAAGGGCTCGATCAGGCAGGAAAAATTCGTTGGTCGGGTAATGTGAGTGCGACAGTCAACAGTTATTATCAAGGTGTAGATGCCGGTTTTAATCCTGATGGAACGAACGATGACGACGCATACTATGATAATTATAAAAATGAATCGGGTATCGAGATACGCGACTACAACAATAACGTCATATATAAGATCTTGCGTCACTGTGCGAACCCTATCGGAGCTCCAGGTGGCGGGCTTCCTCAGCTTCGAAACTATACGCTAACGCCTCATGTAGATTCTATTTCACCGACGCAAGTAGAAGCTGGTAGTACTATGACAGTCACTTCGAGTGTGGATAATATTGGACAGATCGCGAGTCAACCAACGCAGTGGGAGATTACGCAAATTAACGTTAACCCTGGCAAGCAGGCGCCACACGAGAATAACGCAGGAGCTAATCCACTTGCACCATGTCAGAGTGGTGGTGGTGCGGCAGCGGGGGACTACTTCAAGGACGGCAACTCGACATGTAAAAATGTTGCTAAGGGCACAGGTGTCTTTGACTTAGGGGCGCCATCTCCAAATCTTAAACCGTCCGTCAGCGGTCTTGATATTGGAGACTTGCCGGTGGGTACAAGAGTCTGTTTTGCCTTATCTGTCCAGCCGCATTCAAATACGGATGGCAACTGGATGCATTCTAATCCGGTCTGTACGGTGGTTGGTAAAAAACCAAAGGTGCAAATATGGGGTGGTGACATAGCTGTTCGTAGCAACATAGAAACCAGTACGACAGTTAAGAACGTCGGAGGTCAACCGCAAGTATTTGGTAGTTGGGTGGAGTATGGGGCCTTTGCAGTCGGAACAGTCAACCGTTTTGCTTCGGGATCAGGACTTAATGGTCAGACCGATAATACACAGGCGACTTGGAGTAAACTGACGTTTGCCAACATAAATAATTCTGGTGCGCCTTCGTTTGGTAATTATTCTACCGCTGCTAACTTTATGCCTCTACCAAATATTGCAGCGTACTTCAACGGACTCTCAAATAAACAGCCAATTAGCGGTCCGAGCGTGGATGTGAGTAGCTTGGCATTTCCAACAGGCAGTAAACCGGTGGTACATACGGCTGGAAATCTCACGATTACAGGAGGTGCGATACCAGCGGGAAGTTCCGTTGTTATCATTGCAACTGGTACGGTCACGATTAATGGCAATATTACATACACTGATCAGCCTCTGTCGAGTATTTTAGATATTCCTCAAGTGGTTATTATTGCAGGGAATATTAACATTAGTAATAATGTGAAACAGCTTGACTCATGGCTTGTTACAACAGGGACGCTTAATACCTGCTACGATTTTGCTGGCAATCTGAACTCGAACAAATGTCAGAATCCACTAGCTGTCAACGGACCGGTTGTAACGGGCAGGCTCGTACTTAACCGTACGGCAGGCGGTGATTCTGGCGCACAGTCGGGCGATCCTGCAGAACGCTTTAATCTACGGCCTGACGCGTTCCTATGGGCGCAACTACAGGCGAGTGGTAACGACAAGGCGCAAACGGTTTACTCAACCGAACTACCCCCTCGTTTCTAGGCTTTTTCGAAAGAACCTTGCCAGATCTTATCTCGCTTATGTATAATGGGATCAATATGAAACTATTCAAAGGCGTGGGCGACTTCTTTGCACTTGATATCGGTACGAATGCCGTTCGCGTGGTGCAACTAGAAAACAATGGTCAGGATAACTGGACATTACTGCACTATGGATACGCGCCGGTTGATCTGAAAACAACGAGTGCTAACTCTAAAGAGTCTGAACATCGCCTGGGTGAAATTATTATGACCGCGGTGGGGCAAAGTGGCATTAAGACTAAGAATGTTGCAATTGGCCTACCATCACAGAAAACTTTTACAACGGTAATTGATGTACCAATGATGCCCGAGGCAGAGCTGCGTAGTACCGTTAAATATCAAATTGACCAATATATTCCCATGGCCATTGATGAAGCCAAGGTTGACTGGGTTCTCTTGGGGCAGTCAGCGCATAACCCACAGCAACAAGAGGTGCTTCTTGCGAGTACAGCTAACGTGTATGCTGAAGAGCGCCTGGAGTTTGTAGAAGGCCTTGGGCTGAACGTTATTGCAGCTGAACCTGATCCTATCGCCATGATCCGCTCACTACTGCCAAGCGGCATTCAGGACGCACGGTTACTTATAGACGTAGGAGAGCTCTCTACTAACCTAGTAGTAACGTATGCCGATTCACCACGTCTTGTGCGTACTATTCCAACCGGCCTTCACTCGCTCGTCAAAGCAGCGGTGCAAAACCTCAACGTTCAAGAAGACCAAGCACGTCAGTTTATTGTTAAGTTTGGACTGGCGCCAGATCGTCTTGAAGGTCAGGTATTCCATGCCGTCGAGAGTGTTCTTGAGGGCTTTGCTGCAGAGTTAGTAAAATCTATCAAGTTCTTCCAAACAAGATATCCGAACACCCCAGTTGGCGGCATTCTATTATCAGGATACGGAAGTGTGATCCCTAAGTTTGGTGATTATGTTACAGCAAAAACGGGCGTTAACTCTGCACAGGCTAATCCATGGCAAAAAGTTCGAGTTAACCAGGGCGACCAACAACAACTAGCTTCAGTGGCGAATGAGTTTGCGGTTGCTATTGGTCTTGCTCAACGGAGTAACAAGGCATGATTGAGATCAACCTTGTCCCTGATGTTAAGCAAGAGCTTATTAAGGCACAACGTGTTCGTGCAAGTGTGATTTCACTTTCAATTCTGATAGGAATTGTTGCTGTGGGCGTGGTTGTTGTTCTTGCGGTGTGGGTATTTGGCGTACAGACCGCTCGTAGCGTGCTAACAGACGGAACCATCAAGAGCGAAAGCGACAAATTATCACAGGTTCAAGATGTATCCAATACACTGACTATCCAGAACCAATTAAGTAAGTTGACGGATATGCACAATAAAAAAAGCATCGATTCTCGTATTTTTGATATTTTGACGACTATTAATCCGCCAGCGCCAAACAATGTAGCAATTACGAACTTATCTCTTGATTCGTCGGCTAAGACAATTAAAGTCGAAGCACAGGCTATCAATGGCTATCCTGCGCTCGATGTCTTTAAGAAGACGATTGTCGCAACGACATTTCAGTTTACTGAGAATGGTCAAAAACAGTCTGTTCCGCTCTCAAGTGGTATGAATGACAGTGACCGAAGCTATGGCGAAGATGCCACCGGAGCAAAAGTTCTACGCTTCACATTAACTTTTGCGTATCCAGATCAGCTCTTCTCGCGCACGGCACAAAATGCAACGATTGTTGCGCCAACCCAGAGCAATGCAACTGATTCGTTCCTAGGCGTACCACAAAGCCTATTCACTCAAAAAGCAGCTGATACGGCAGGAGGAAATTAGTATGGCTGTAGAAGACGTCGCTATTCGAAAACGCCAACAGATTGCAAATGCCAATCGAATGATGTTCACATGGGTAGCCATCGTGTCGGCCCTTGTCGGCATTGCTATTGTTATTTCTATCTTTTTATTGCAGAAAGCATGGTTTAACGAAAAAGTTCTGGGTGAGAAATCAAAAACAGCTTCAACACTTGTTCATAATAATCAAGTGATAAGTCAGCTAAAAGACGAAGTTCGTGTACTCAATACCAATGATGCGCTTAAGTCAGCGATGGCGCCGGGTGAAAATCAACCTATCCAGGTTGTGCTTGATGCGCTTCCGTCGGAAGCGAACTCATCTGCGCTTGGTTCATCACTCCAAGAGAAGTTCTTAAATGACCCAGCTCTTACGATTGAGACGTTAAATGTTGACCCAGTTGCCGGTGTTGAATCACAGACAACCTCTAACGTTCAGGATGCCTCAACAACCGCAAACTCGGCGACGAACGCGAACAGCGCAAACCATGAAATTACCTTTCGTTTTTCAGTAAGTACAGATGTCGGTAACGCTAGTGCGCTTAAGAGTCTTTTACAAAGGCTGGAGCGTTCTATCCGAGCTATTGATATTACGACACTAGCGGTGGAGACGCAGGGTAGCAAGCTAGTTCTTACGGTGAACGGTAACGCATTCTATGAACCAGCTAAAACAGTAGATCTAAAAGATAAGACGGTAAAGCCATGAAAAAATCAGATATAGCAATGATTATCCTTATTGCCTCCATCAGTGTTATGGTAGCGTACTTTGTAGCTAAGGCGGTGATTGGTGATACGCAAAATCAATCAGTGACGGTTAAAACAGCCGACTCTATTAGTACGGATATCGCGCAACCGGATTCCGGTGTATTTAACTCAAACGCGATTAACCCAACAGTTCAAGTTATTATTGGTGATCAAGCGGGCGGCTCGAGCTCGAGTAAGTAGGGGCGTAACGATGGCGCTTCTTACTAACGACATGCAAGAAAAACTCATGACCCTCCTTACGGAAGAGGGGCTGGTTTCAGAGGATGTGCTTCATGCGGCGCAGGATGATGCGGTAAAAACCAACAAACCGTTGTTAGCGATTTTGACGGAACAGGGTGCCGTAGATGATGAGCTATTAACTCATGCTATTGCACAGGTTTCTGGGGTACCTTATGTAAACCTCAGCAATAGTCTCATTGATCAGGATGTTTTAACACTCTTACCTGAGGATATTGCCGAGAGATTTATGGCCGTACCGCTTGCGGAGGTTCAGAACCGTCTTGCTGTAGCTATGATTGATGCGAATAACGTGCAGGCGGTTGACTACCTCGCGAACCTTATTCAACGGCCGCTCAAGGTCTTTATGGCGTCTGAGGCGGGCGTGAGGCATGTTCTCGACCAATACCGCACTGACCTGTCTAGTGTTGACGAGGCGGCTGAAGTTTCCCAGGAAGAATCGCGCGCAAGCTCTGATAGTGATATCAAAACGATCGTCCAAGATTCGCCGATTAGTCGTGCTCTCAGTACTATTTTGGAATATGCTGTTAAGTCTCGTGCCAGTGACGTGCATATTGAGCCACTTGAAAAAACGCTCAAAATTCGTGTACGAGTAGATGGTGTGCTTCGTGAAATTATGCAGCTGCCAAAATCAATTGAACCGGCGTTGGTAAGTCGCATCAAGATCCTTTCCAATATGAAAATCGATGAACATCGTATTCCACAAGATGGTCAATTTACGGTGAAAGTTGCTGCTAAGGAAGTCGACCTTCGTATCGCTATCAGTCCAGTTGTATGGGGAGAGCAAGTGGTTATTCGTTTACTCGATAAGTCGGGCAATAGTTTTGATATTGAACAAATGGGATATGCAGGTCGTGCACTACGTGCCATTCGTAAGGGCATTAAACGTCCGAATGGTATGGTGTTAACTTCTGGTCCGACCGGTTCGGGTAAGTCGACCAGTCTGTACGCGCTCATTAAAGAAATTAAAAACGATACCGTTAATATCGTGACACTTGAAGACCCCGTTGAGTATAAGATGGATGGGGTAAATCAAATACAGGTAAATAGCGAGGTGGGGCTGACCTTTGCAAATGGACTTCGCTCTATTCTGCGTCAGGACCCGGACATCGTAATGGTAGGAGAGATCCGTGACTCTGAGACGGCTAGCTTGGCCGTCCAGGCGGCGCTTACAGGTCACTTAGTATTTAGTACACTGCACACCAACTCGGCTGCTGGTGTGCTACCACGGCTGCTGGATATGGGCGTTGAACCATTCCTCATCGCAAGTACTGTAAATACTATTATCGGTCAGCGTTTGGTTCGCCGTGTCTCTACAAAACGAGATGCATACCAATCAACACCGATAGAGACGCAAAACATTATGGCGACTGTCGGCCATCTTTTGCCGCGAACGCGCGCCGATATCGCACGAGTCTCGGCAGATTTAGGCTATAAAGACTTGCCCCTAGCAGGCCAAAGCGCTTATACTTTAGTCAAGGGAAGGGACACGCCGCAAACACCAAGGGGTTATGCAGGCCGTGCCGGACTCTATGAAGTGATGGACGTGACGGAAGAAATCCAAAATCTTATCGTCTCACACGCAACGAGTAGCGAAATCCAGCGTAAGGCAATCGAACAGGGCATGATTACTATGCGTCAGGACGGCTACTTAAAAGCACTACAGGGCATTACAACACTTGAAGAAGTTAACCGCGTGACGTCAGATACAGCGTAAGAAGGGTGGAGAACATATGGAAACGCAAGAACTAAGAATTGAAGTACTACTTGAAGAGGTGGTTAAAAAGCGTGCTTCCGATCTTCACTTACAGGTAGGTTTGCCTCCGATGCTTCGTGTTGATGGTAGTCTAACGCCAATCGCCGGCTATAATGCACTTGATGAGCCACAAGTAGAAACACTTATTTTTGCAATTCTTGACCAAGATCAACAACAGATTCTCATGAAGGACAAGGAGTTTGACTTTAGCTTTGCTTTTGGCACACTCGGTCGTTTCCGTGTAAACGCTTTCCACGAACGAGGTAATTTGGCAGCTGCACTTCGTCTTATTCCGAACGAAATTAAATCTGTGACTGAGCTCGGTATGCCACAGGTTGTAACCTCTTTTGCGGACTATCCACGAGGGCTGGTTCTAGTGACTGGTCCAACCGGATCTGGTAAGTCTACGACTTTGGCGGCTCTTGTTGATAAAATCAACACTGAGCGCGCCAATCACATAATCACGATTGAAGATCCAATCGAGTTTACGCACAAGTCTAAAAAATCAGTCATCGTTCAACGAGAGGTGCACTATGATACCTACTCGTTCTCAGCGGCTCTACGTTCAAGTCTTCGTCAAGACCCAGATGTCGTGCTGATTGGTGAGATGCGTGACCTTGAGACGATCTCTGCGGCTATTACTATCGCGGAGACAGGCCACTTAGTGTTTGCGACGCTCCACACCAACAGTGCTTCTCAATCTGTTGATCGCATGATCGACGTGTTTCCGCCACACCAACAACCACAGATCCGTGCACAGCTTTCAAACATTTTGATGGCAATTTGTTCTCAGCGACTAATACCTGCTATCGGCGGTGGTCGTGTGGTCGCCGCAGAGGTGCTTGTTGCCAATCCAGCTGTACGCAATATTATCCGTGAAGGAAAAGCTCACCAACTAGATGCTGTTATCCAGACTGGAGCTGATCTTGGTATGCAAACGATGGACCGCACACTTGTCGGTTTAGTGCAGAGCGGTACTGTAACTTATGATGAGGCTCGTAACTTTGCTGTTGATCTTACTGAGTTTGAAAGGCTAATTAGAGGATAGGATGAAGAAGTTTAACTACCAGGCAAAAGATACCTCAACGAATAAAATCGTTAAGGCAACTGTGCAGGCAGACTCCGAGACGGCGGCTGCTAAATTGCTTATTGCCCAGGGGTTTACTCCACTCGATATTCAAGAGATTGATGAGAGTAGTAGTCTGATCGGTCGTCTTACGAACCGAATTACCACAAAGGATCGAGTGGTGTTTACGCGTCAGCTCGCTACCTTGATCGGTGCCGGCTTGCCGTTGTCTCAGAGTCTTCATACGGTGCTTGAGCAAACTGAAAACAAGCGACTTCAAGGGGTGATCGAAGACATTGTGGCATCTATCGAAGGTGGTAAGTCACTTTCAGAGTCATTTGCAAAACACCCAGAAGTGTTTGACTCTGTCTTCCTGGCACTAATCGCCGCAGGCGAAACTTCTGGTACGTTGGATGAGTCGCTCAACCGTATAGCAGCTCAGCAAGAAAAAGATGCTGCTACGATGAGTAAAATTCGTGGCGCTCTGACGTATCCGATTATTGTGCTTGTTGTCATTTTTGCTGTATTGGCGTTCATGTTGTTCACTGTTGTTCCACAGGTAGAAAAACTCTACCATGATCTTAAAAAAACGCTACCACTCATTACGCAGGTGATGGTGTCTGCTGCTAGCTTTTTTGCGAGCTTTTGGTGGCTCATCATCATCGTTGTCGGTATTGGTACCTATTTCTTTTTGCAGTACCTCAAAACAGAAAGTGGTATTCATATGAAAGATACCTTCAAACTTAATGTGCCAATGTTTGGCAAGATGTTTCGTAAACTTTACATGGCGCGTTTTGCGCGAACTGGACAGACACTCCTTTCGACGGGTGTTGCAATGCTTGATATGCTACGAATCACCAGTAACGCTGTTAATAACTCGGTCGTCTCGAGAAGCATCGACAGAGCGGCAGAGAAGGTGAAGGGCGGTAAAGCGCTATCTGCTGCACTTAAGCCAGAAGATTACATCCTGCCACTTGTCCCTCAGATGATTCGTATTGGCGAGCAATCCGGTAAGATTGACGAGATGATGGGGAAGACGGCTCAGGTGTATGAAGACGAGCTTGACGAAGAGATAAAGGCGATCTCAACCGCTATCGAACCTATTCTTATGGTTGTTCTTGCAGTCGTGGCTGGTGGTATGGTTGCTGCAATCTTGCTTCCAATCTACTCGCTGGTCAATGGTATAAATGTATAGACAAGATGCAGCCAGTAGGTTACCATAAACATAAGCGCGTCGTTCGCATCCAATATTATGTTCATAGAAAGGTGGAATGAATTTTATGAACGCTCAACAGCAAAAACAAAAAGGTTTTACCATCATCGAGGTCGTCTTGGTGCTGGCTATTGCCGCTCTGATCTTCTTGATGGTATTTATTGCATTACCTGCATTGCAGCGCAGCCAGCGCGATACGCAGCGTAAGCAGGACCTTAGCCGGGCTATCACTGCAGTGACTAACTACCAATCGAATAACCGCGGTGGCTTACCATCGGACTGGGTTGGATTTGCAACGAGTTATCTACGGTCAAACGGTGATTCATTTACCGATCCAGCGGGTACGGACTATAAATTTGTTCCTGGCCCCATAGCCTCAGGAGCATCTTTTGACGCATCTAATCCAAGCATCTATGAAAATGTCGGTGCAAGTTGTAATGGAGAAAGTTTAACAACTAACGCTGGAGCTCACAAGGTTGCGCTTCAGATGAAGCTTGAAGGCGGTGGTATCGCCTGTGACAACAACTAGAGAGAGTGTGTAGCGTATAAAATCCGGGAATTTGTCCCGGATTTTTCTTTTCATACCATTTTACTGTATGATAATGCTTATGGAACGATTGATTATTGCAGGGGGTTTGGCGCTTTTTGGCCTCGTTATGGGAAGTTTTGCTGGTGCAACCGTATGGCGTCTACGTGCCCGTCAGCTTAAAGAAGACAAAGCAGCTGGTGAAAAAATAAACCAAAAAGAATACAAAGCGCTCGAGTCGCTGACTAAATCAACCTTTACGAGTGATCGCTCTCAGTGTCTACATTGTGGCCACAGACTTGCATGGTATGATCTTATCCCACTCGTGAGTTGGCTAAGCACTGGAGGGAAGTGTCGTTATTGTAAGCAAAAAATAGGTTGGTTCGAGCCCTTGATGGAACTCGGTGTAGCTATATTCTTTGCTGGTACGTATATCATGTGGCCTCAAGCGCTTCTAACAGCGCCACAATTTACCTATTTCCTACTCTGGCTTATTGCAGGTGTGCTCCTGGCGATTTTGTTCGCGTACGATCTTAAATGGTTCATTCTACCAAACCGTATCGTGTTTCCACTTATTGGTGTAGCTGCGGTAGCAACATGCTTCAATATCTTTAGCTCACTTGATCCGTTGGCTATGGCGATCAATGCGCTTATTGCCATTGTTATATTGAGTGGACTTTATTTCATTCTATGGCTTGTCTCGAAAGGGCGGTGGATCGGTTTTGGCGATGTAAAGCTAGGACTGGCATTAGCACTTTTACTTAGTGATTGGAAACTGGCCTTCATCGCCTTGTTTGCAGCTAACCTAATTGGTTGCCTGATTGTGATCCCGGGAATGGTTATTGGTAAGCTTACGCGCAAAACGCACGTACCATTTGGACCATTGCTTATCTTAGGCACGGTAATCGCAGCATGGTTTGGTAATGTTATTTTGACTTGGTATTTCAACGCATTTATATAGAGGCGGGATACTTACTCTCTCCAAACTACTTATGCTATAATGAGCCCACATGGGCACTATGAAGCGAGCAGGTTTTACCGTTATCGAAGTCATGCTGTTCCTCGCGGTAACGGGGCTTTTGGCGGCATCTGTTTTGGTCGGATCAGGAATTGCTATCAATCAACAGCGATATCGTGACAGTGTGAGTTCGCTTCAATCTTATATTCAGCAGCAATATAGTCAAGTTACCTCTGTAGCGAATAGTCGTGACCAAAATTGGACATGTGATAGTTCTGGCAACGTGTCGGTTGCACCTAATCCGTCAGCGGGACAACCTCGTGGTACAACTAACTGCGTTATTTTGGGTCGGTTTATTACAATAGATGCAACAGGTACCAATCTGACAGCCTCAAACGTTGTTGGTTACGAGCTACCTAACACAACCGCGCAGGTAAGTGACGTCGCTGAGATTGCCAATAACTACAAGCTTGGCATTTCTCCAATCAATCAAGATACACAAGTAGTGGGCTGGGGCGCTCAAGTGGTAAAGCCAAAGACAACTTCGCCTATGCCACTATCTATTCTGATAGTTCGTTCGCCACTCAGTGGTTCCATTGTAACCTTTACTCAAGATGGAATGCAGACGAATCTCGGCAGTATGATCTCGGCTGCGCTTACTAGTGTTCAGCATGATTTGTGTGTAAATGCTGTGCCTGGGACATTTGTGGGCAGACGAATGGAAGTTCGTGTTATTCCATATGCAACTAGTCAGAGCGCAATTCAAGTACCAATAGAAACGGATAGTGTATGCGATTGATATATAGGCGGCATGAAAAGGGTGATACGATCATTGAGGTGCTGTTTGCCGTCGCTGTTTTTGCTATGGTTGCCGTTGGTAGTATGTCGATTATGAATCAAGGTACCTCGACGGCAGAGCGTTCATTAGAAATTACCCTTGTGCGTCAGCAGATGGATGCTCAGACGGAAGCAATTCGATATATTCACAACGCCTACGTGACAGCCTTTCAAAACAATGGAAATGCTGTCACGGGCACTGCTGCCGAATGGGTAAAAATGACCGACAAAACAACAGGTCTGGGTGCCGATGGTGCGTCGGCCTTTGGGCAGATATCTGGGGTGTCATGTCCTGCAACTGTGCCAGGCCAGCACCCCTTTGTCTTAAACGCGCGAACGGCTACTGTATCGAACGCCGCACCAGTTATGACGGCACCTTTGAATGCATCACTACCTCCCTTTGCTCAGATTATCTATAATAGTGACTCAAGCATAAATAGCGCCTATGGCATTTGGGTAGAGGCCGTGCCTTCTGCTACGACTAATGGTCCCGGATTTGTTGATTTTCATATTCGTGCCTGTTGGGATAGTCCCGGCAGCTCTGCACCGATCACCTTGGGGACGATTGTGAGGCTGTATGAACCATAGAAAGCAAAACGGATTTACACTCATTGAGCTCATGCTTGCCATGACCTTTATCTCCGTTCTTCTAGTTGCAGTCGCTATGACAACGATTCAAATAGGAAATATCTACAATAAAGGTATTACGCTGCGTGAAGTAGACCAGGCCGGGCGTGCTGTCACTACGGAACTGCAGCAGAGTATTGCCTCGAGTGTTCCGTTTGATGTAACGCCTAAAGTCGATAACTCACCAGCAACGGCCACATCAAAGTACGTTATGCTACCAGGTGGTGGGCGACTTTGTTTGGGAAACTACAGCTACGCTTGGAACTATGGTTCCGCGCTTGCGGGAGGCCCTGGTGCGCCAGCGCTATATAATAAGTACGATGACAATACACCCGTTCACTTTGCTAAGGTAGCGGATGCTGGAGGTGCTCTGTGCTCAAACATGAACACAACAGTTACTCGATTAGATGCGACGGAGATACTGACAACAGGTGATCGTGATCTTGTTGTGCATGCATTCTCCATTGCACAAACAGCAAGCGACGCAAGTACAAGTCAAGCCATCTACGCTATTTCTATGGTAATAGGGACGAATGACAGGCAGCAGCTAACAACAGACAATACGTCTTGTAAGCCGCCAGCCGCAGGAGTAGGCGATCAAGATTATTGTTCAGTAAATAGGTTTGATATTATTGCACGTGCAGGCAACAAATCGGGAGGTCAATAAAGTGAAACAGTATAACAAAGGTAATCAGCGTGGAGCGGTCTCTCTCTTTATTGTTATTTTTTCAGCGCTGCTTATGACCGTTGTGACAGTTGGTTTTATTCAATTGATGCTCCGCGATCAGCAACAAGCAACTTCGGATGATCTTTCCAAAAGTGCTTACGATTCTGCGCAAGCGGGTGTAGAAGATGCGAAGCGTTTGCTGCTGTTGGATCAAGAATGTCGTAACAATGCTGCACCATCAAGCGTAAACTGTATAACTATTGCAAATGCGTTGACGCCGGCACCAGGTGAATCAACCACTAGCTGTGATGCACTATCGAAAGCGGGAATCGTAGGGGCGGCAAATAACGAAACGATTATTCAACAAAATGAGACTGATACAAACTCAGCAAAGCTTGATCAGGCATATACCTGTGTAAAAATCGGTGTAAACACTGACGACTATAAGGGGACTCTCGCAACCAACGCCTCATCGATCGTTCCAATCCGAGGTGTCGGCATATTCGATACAGTAGAACTTCACTGGTTTAGTCGCGATGACATTTCATCAGCCACTAACAATCCAACCATTAGTTTTCCATCGTCAGGTGCAAGTGTAGCTCTGCCGCCGATGGGTACTAAATGGCAGTTTAACTATCCAGCTCTTATGCGCACGCAGCTTATGCAAATGGGGGGAAGTTTCAAACTGTCTGATTTCGATGATAGTCAGGCGGGAAATAAGAGCGATGCTAATACACTATTCCTGTATCCATCCTCAACAGGCCTTACGACGTCTGATTTTGCCTTGGATGCGCGACGGAGTCCTACAAACGCGCCTCAGCAAGTTAAGTGTGCGACAAGTTTTACGAATAGCGAATATGCTTGTAGTGCGACAATTAAGCTGCCATCGCCAATCGACGGTAACGTAGCTAATCGCAATGCCTATCTGCGTTTGTCGTCGCTCTACAATGGAGCACACTTCCAGATCCGCCTCAAGAACGGTAATAGCTACGTGCAGTTTAACCAGGTGCAGCCTCTTATTGACTCAACCGGCCGTGCAAATGAGCAGTTTCGTCGTGTTCAGGCGCGTGTAGAGCTTACGGGTGATTTTACATATCCGAATGTTGCTATCGATTTAAGTGGTAACTTGTGTAAAAACTTTGTCGTGACTGATAGTGACGCTGGCTATAGTGGCACTAGCACATGTACCCCATAGTCTAGGTATCCGTATCACTGTGAAACTTCTCATATACTTCGCGTAGGTGCTCATCCGTAACATGAGTATAAACCTGGGTTGTACTAATGTTGCTGTGACCAAGCATTGACTGTACACTGCGTATATCAGCGCCGTTCATAAGTAAATCAGTAGCAAAGCTATGCCTCATTGTATGCGGACTAACATGTTTAGTGATGCCTGCCAAGCGTGCATACTTATTGATGATACGCTGTATGCTTCGTGTGGTAAGGCGGCGATATTCACCTGTTGTGTTTGTGGTGTTGTTGCGACTATAACTCAAAAAAAGAGGAGGTAGATTATCTAATCGAGCGGATAGATAGTCTTCGACGCGGAGGGCAGTGGCTTCGCCAATAAATACCGGCCGATCTTTCTGGCCCTTACCACGGACCATGAACTCACGACGCTTGGTGTTAACATGGTCACGGTTTAGGTTAGCAAGTTCTGAAACGCGTAATCCACTTGAAAAAAGAAGTTCGATAATTGCTCTATCTCGGAGTCCAGCCTCGCTATCAAGAGGGATGCTATCGAGTAGGCGCGTAACTTCATCGTAGTGCAAGAATGTCACTTGTTTACGTGATACCTTAGGGAGTTCAATTTTTTCCGGGCTAAGGCTGGGTATGTCGCGCTTAGAGAGGTAGCCTAAAAAACCGCGTAGAGCAATGAGGTGGTAGCTCTGTGTAATCGTTGCCAGCTCATCCTCGTTGTCGTTTTTGTAACGGTTAAGCCAAAGCCTGTATTTACGAATCACCTCTGAGGTAATTTTATCAACGGTCGTGTCGTTACTAAACTCTACAAACCGTTCTAGGTATAGTTTGTAATTTTCAGCGGTTTTTGCAGACCGTCCTCCCTCCACTTCAAGGTGTTCAATATAATCTAATATAAGTTCACTTAAATACATATTTCTAGCATAGCTCAGATGATTGCGCTTGAATACAGTTGAGGTCTCGCTGACTATCTTAACGAGGTGAGTTTTGATAAAATAGAGACGTCACAAAACAAGGAGAATAATTCATGGAACGAACACTGGTTGTTTTTAAGCCAGATGCTGTACAACGCGGTATCGTCGGAGAAGTGTTGAGCCGATTCGAAAAAGTTGGTCTTAAGATCATTGCAATGAAAATGGTGAACCCAGACGAGGCTCACTACTACCACCACTATGAGACAATTGGCAAGATGGTGTCCCGTCGTGGAGAGGCTCAATTTAGAGTACAACTTGGTGCTATGCAGGAAGGTCCCGTTATTGCTATGGTACTCGAGGGTGTCAGTGCAGTTAAACAAGTTCGCAAAATGGTTGGTACTACTAGTACGAACGAAGCTGCCCCTGGCACGATTCGCGGCGACTACGCACATGCCAGTCTCGATCACGTTAACACGCACAATGTTGCACTGCCAACAATTCTGCATGCTTCAGGCGATCCTGATGAGGCAGCCCAGGAAATTGAACACTGGTTTAATTCTAAAGAAATTTTTGCTGACTACCAAACAGTCCACGAGTATTTTACTCAGCCAATGCCAGCAAAAACTCGTAAATAGGGAAGTGCACTCTATAAACCAGCGGTCAGCCGGTCGCTGGTTTTATGATATACTAACCCCTATACGCCTCGGTAGCTCAATTGGACAGAGCAGTTCCGTCCTAAGGAAAAGGTTGCAGGTTCGACTCCCGCCCGGGGTACCATTTTTGTATTACAGATACGAAGACATTGCGGAGTCGATGTCTTTTTATTTTGTTCTAAATCTCTAATCTGTTTCATGAGTTCGCATCTTTTAAGGTTGATGTATGATGGGTATATGCAGAAATTGGATATCTTACGAGAAAAAGTCGAAAAGCTTTATACTGCTAACAATCCGAATGCAGATGTATGGATCGATTGGGCCTACGAGAATCATGTGCTCGTTGTCGCCGATCTAACCAAAAGAATAGCCAAGGGGCGAATATTGACCTCGCGGTTGCTGGAGCGCTCCTCCATGACGTTGCTGATGCAGTTATGGCACGCGAGCGTCCAGAGCACGAAGCCGAAAGCCTCAAGATCGCCGAAGAATTATTGAAGGAAAGTGGTTTCGATATGCAGGACACGGCTTTTGTAGTGGACGAGATCATCAAACCGCATAGCTGCAAGGAGCTGAAGCCGACATCACTGGAAGGAAAAGTTATGGCTACCGCTGATGGCGCTGCCCACTTTCTCACGGATTTCTATCCACTTTTTTGTTGGCGACACTATGGTCCGAAAGATGACTACGTAATATTCAAAGACTGGATGCATGGAAAAATGGAAAAGGACTTCAATAAAAAATTGTTCTTCGATGATGTAAGACGGGAAGTGCGGCCTCGCTACGAGGCATTGAAGCTAATCTTTTTCGTTAAAGATCGGGTCTAACGCCCATTTCTTCTAGTCTTTTATAAAGTGACATAATATCAGGGTAAAGAGTGTTCCACCTTTTATCCATTGAGAGTACCACATAAAATGCCAAGTTAACGCCTGGCATTTTATGTGACAACGGTATGTTGTTATTTTTAAGGGATGAATGGTATATAATATCGACATGAGCAAAAAAGACCGTTCTTCGGAGGGACTCGACTTTGACGGACAGCGTGATGGCGAGCAACTGCTTTTTGTATTTCGACGCCATATGATCTCTATGCGTAAAGGCTTTTACCTTCTTGTCATTCCATTTGCACTTCTCGCTATACCACCACTTATCTGGCAAACGAACCTAGAACTTTTCTTACTCCCAATTCTCGGTCTCACTATTGGCCTATTTCTTTTTTCTTATCACTTTATTATGTGGTATTTTACTGTATACATTGTGACCGATCAGCGTCTTCGCCAGATAACGCAACAGGGATTTTTTGGTAAGAATGTGGTGGAACTGCGACTGTCAAAGATCCAAAACATAAGCTATAATGTACCTGGACTAAGTGGCGAAATTTTTGGATACGGCACGATTGTCATTCAGACTCTTGTGGGTGACCTTGTTATCCACAAGGTTGAGCATCCGGATGAAATTTATAACAAGCTACAAGATGCGGTTTCGGCTGCTATAACTGGTGGGCAAGGAGATTATGAAGAAACTACCGTTTAAGAGACGCAGGGGAGCTATGCAGGCAATTCCTTCACGTATTACCAATGAAACGGTTGCAGAGCACAGAGAGCGTATTCTAGCTGGCGGACGCCGGTTTAAGTATCCTATGCAGTACGCTCGTCACAAGCTTGTAATAAATACTATAATTGTAACACTCGTTACTCTGGTACTAGCTGCGGTTGTTGGGTGGTGGCAGCTTTACCAGGTACAAAATACGAGTTCATTCTTTTATCGAGTTACGCGCGTCTTGCCATTACCTGTAGCATCGGTTGATGGACAATCTGTCCGTTATAGCTCATATCTTATGTATTACAACAGTTCCGCACACTACTTACAGTCGAGCGAACAAGTCGATCTTGGCAGTAGTGACGGCAAGCGTCAACTTGACTATGTTAAACGAAAATCAATGGACAATGTTGAACAGGATGCCTACGCGGCCAAGTTAGCCGGGCAGCTTGGAGTTAGTGTGAGCGATCAGCAGGTAGACCAAGTAATTACAAACGATCGCAACACGGCAAACGGTACAATCTCACAAGAAACATACGATGCTTCGGCGCTTAGCATCTTAGGATGGTCACCAGATGAATACCGGCAGGATGCAAAAAGTAAGTTACTCCACCAGGCAGTTGCGTACGCAATTGACGTAACCGCTAAAGGTAAAGCCGACCAAGCAGCGAGTCTTGTGAAAGCTCCAAATGCTGACTTTGGCGCTATTGCGACACAACTAGGTGGTAACGGCAGCGCAAAGGTTACTGCTGGTGTATCCGGCATGGTGCCACTTACAAACAGCGATGGAGGTCTCAGTGCTGAGGCGACTAAACTCCAAAAAGGTGCTGTATCAGGCGTTATGAAAACGACAACAGGTGATGGTTATTACTTTGTACGACTTCTTGATAAGAGTGACACGCAAATTAATTACGAATACATACGTATTCCACTTATCAAGTTTGATGAACAATTTGCTGCACTCAAAAAAGACAACAAGATTCACGAATATATTTCTGTTCCAAATGTAGATAACCAATCAGTAACGCAATAGGAGGTATGTATGTATAAATTACCAGACCTGCCATATAACTATGATGCGCTTGGCAAGTACATCAGTGGCGACATTATGAAACTTCATCATGATAAACATCATCAAGCGTATGTAGACAAGCTAAACATGGCAATTGACAGCGCTCCGGCATTACGTGAGCGTCCACTTGAGAGTCTTTTAGATGATCTGGACGTGCTTCCAGAAAACGTTAAAACGATTATTCGCAATAACGGTGGCGGGCACTATAACCACGCCCTATTTTGGCAATGGATGTCTCCAGACGGCGGAGGCGAACCAACAGGGGAACTGGCAGATAAAATTATTGCACAATATGGTAGCTATCAAGGTTTTGTGGATGAATTTACAGCGAAGGCCCTCAGTGTGTTTGGAAGTGGCTGGGCATGGCTTCAACCAAATATGGAAATAATCACAACACCCAATCAAGACACTCCAATCATGCAGGGCAAAGAGGCGCCGCTATTAGGCCTTGATGTGTGGGAGCATGCGTATTATCTTGACTATAAGAACAAACGCGATGATTACGTAAAATCATGGTGGAACGTGGTCAACTGGGACTTTGTAGCTGAACGTTATGGCCAGAAATAGAAAAAGAGCTCCTAGGGGAGCTCTTTTAATATCTGGTCAAGCATGGCCATACGAATGTATAGCCCATTACCGGCTTGCCGGAAGTATTGCGCGCGTGGATCATTATTAACGTCTGTCGTAATTTCGTGTACCCGAGGTAGGGGATGCATAATGATCGATTCTTTAGGGAGGTAGTTGAGCGTTGTTTTATTAATAACGAACTTACCTTGACCAAGATCTAACTTGTCGTTGCCATGTCGTTCTAACTGAATACGAGTCCAATAAACAACATCCGTACCTGAAAAGGCTTTTTGTATATCATCCGTTTCTTCAAATGTTGTATCGTTCTTTGTAAGTCGCTCTTTAATATCCTGGCCTATTTGTAAGTCTGGCGTTGAGACAAACACAATATGATTGTTTGGGTAGGTTGAAAGCAGCTGAGCGAGTGAGCGGACTGTTCGACCGTGTGCTAGGTCACCACCCATGACAACGCGCAAGTTATCCAGCCGCCCAAAATGCTCATAGATCGTATACATATCAAGAACGGCCTGTGTAGGGTGTTCGGCTTTGCCGTCCCCGCCATTTATAATGGCAACTTTGCTGACGTTAGCAGCTCTGGCGGCGTGACCATCTTCTTTAGTGCGCATACAAATTGCATCCACACCGTATTCGTTTAAGACCTGCACAGTGTCTTCAATCGTCTCACCCTTAGCGGCAGAGGAGAACTCGGCTGCGTTTTCAGTACCAACGACCGTCATGCCTAGTTTTGCTGCGGCGATTTCAAAGCTAAACCTTGTTCGGGTTGAAGGCTCGTAAAACATTGAAACCATAATACGCCCATGGTGTAGTTTCATGATTGCTTGTCGTGTAGCGATCTTACTATCTTGTTCTCTAAAAAAAACAGCGCGGCCAAATAGCTGCGCTAACTCTTCGTGATTAAATTGATCCGCCGTGAGAATATGTTGCATGGTCCCTCCTCGTTATACTTCTCCTAGCATAACCATTTAAAAAAGGATTGCAAATGTTCTATGCCACATAAACAAAAACTTCCCTCGTGAGAGAGAGAAGTTTTTATAATTTCAACTTGGCGGGCTCGACCGGATTTGAACCGGCGATCTCCTCCGTGACAGGGAGGCGTGATAACCCCTTCACTACGAGCCCGTATCTTTTAGTCCTCAATATGATATCAGTTTTTATCTCTGGTGGCAACTGTTTTATTTTACTGTTTGCAGGTGATATAATAACAGGGATCCACTTATGCCGCTGTAGCTCAGCTGGTAGAGCGGCGCTTTCGTAAAGCGTAGGTCTCCGGTTCAAATCCGGACAGCGGCTCCATACGAGACTATGCGGGTATCGTATAGTGGTTAATATGCAACCTTCCCAAGGTTGAGCGCAGAGTTCGATTCTCTGTACCCGCACCAAGACATCATGAAAAATATTATTACAACAACAGTAAAATCAATCTTGGCAGATCGCCTGTTGACCACTATGGTTGTGGTGTTGTTACTGCTGTGTGTCTCGTACTGTATCTACGTGGGCGCGTCTTTGCGTCCGAGCGATCTCCAGGTCGCTGTACACTACACCGCTTTTGGCGGTACGAACTTCTACCGTGAAAAATGGTATTACCTCATCACATTTATTGTTTTTGGCGCGCTGATTGGTGTTATGCACACAGCACTTATCATAAAACTTCATATGCAAGGTCGCCGTCAAATGGCATTTATGTTTGGCTGGTTGAGTCTTCTACTCGTTGTTATTGCTTTCTTTATTACGCACGCTGTCCTAAAGGTCGCTTTCTTATAATCTATGATTGATCTTGAGTTACCTCTAAAAAAACGAACGAGGCAGTATCGTTTCTTTGAAATGCTGCCAGCTATTCTAAGCTATGGCATGTTGATCATGTTGGTTGTTCTGTCGCTGTTAAGTCCACTAGCCGCTGCTATTTATCTACTCCTTCTTATCATTACAGTGCTTGTAAAGGCCTTTGGCATTGCTGCTCATACCATTACGGGTCGTCAACGTCTTGATAGAGCGCAGAAGGTGGATTGGCATGCTCGTCTTAAACAATTAGAAGAACCTGTTGAAAGTTACGAAAAAGAAAAGATTGAGCATTCGTCTGGCTTTGGGTTTGAGGCCCATAAAGAGAACCTACGACTCATGGCGGCTGACTCGGCTGCCTTTCCTAAGCCGTCTCAGATGTACAACGCGGTGATTGTAGCGGCATATAATGAGGACTATGAAGTTATTGAGCCAACCATGCAAACATTGGCGGATACTCACTACGATAGCGATCGTATGATCGTTATCTTTACGTATGAAGAGCGGGGTGGCGAGGGGATTGAAAAAACCGCAAAACGCCTCGAAAAGCGATTTAAAAACACCTTTAAGACCTTTGAGATTATTAAACACCCCGATGGGCTCCCTAATGAAGTGAGAGGCAAGGGCGGTAACATTACGTTTGCAGGCGAATACCTGAAAGGTCTGTTGAATGAGCAGAAAATTGCCTATAAAGACGTTATCGTAACGACGCTCGACTGCGACAACCGTCCGCATGCTACATATTTCGATTACGTTACGTATGAATATATCGTACATGAAGACCGTAAACACCTTTCATACCAACCGATCGCACTCTTTTTGAATAATATTTGGGATGCACCGGCACCTATGCGTGTACTTGCCACTGGTAACTCGTTTTGGAATATCATTAGCTCTATGCGACCTCATACGCTTCGAAACTTTGCTTCACACTCACAGCCTATGGACGCGCTTGTGGAGATGAAATTCTGGAGTAAACGCTCTATCGTTGAAGACGGCCATCAGTATTGGCGCAGTTATTTTTACTTTAACGGTAACTATGCCGTTACGCCGATCTATGTTCCTATCTATCAAGACGCCGTTCTTTCTACAACCTACGGCCGTACCCTTAAGGCACAGTTTATGCAACTTCGCCGTTGGGCTTATGGCGCATCAGATATTCCATATGTGGCAACGCGTATTTTTACGAAAGACCGCAATGTGCCGCTTTTACCTGGGCTCGCACGACTTCTTCGTCTCATAGATGGCCATGTTACATTAGCAAGCATTTCCATACTTGTTGCTGTAGGCGGGTGGGTGCCGCTACTTATTAATAGTCAAGCAGCCCGCGATATTGCTGCTCACCAACTGCCTGAGGTGATTAGCGGTATTCAGCAAGTCGCAATGGTAGGACTGCTCATTACTGTTTTCTTAGGCTTCAAGATGTTACCGCCGCGTCCAGCTCGGTATAAGCGCCACCGTACCCTTTGGATGGTGCTACAGTGGGGTCTTATGCCCGTAACGGCTATCGTCTATAGTGCAGCTTCGGCGTTTAACGCCCAGACCCATCTTTTCTTAGGTAAGTATCTTGATAATTTCGATGTTACTGAGAAGGCGACCCACGCTTCGGTTGCCCGTGCTCGCGCCAAGAAGGCCGACCACGTTTCTTAGTCGTTTCGATCATTTGATGCTGCGCTGCGTATTGGACTGCGGCCAGTTCGTCAAAACGTTTTAGCGTTGTATGCGTTACTGCCTCAACATCTTCTGGTGTTATTGTCTCGTGTTGGGATGAGAGTGTGTCTTCCACTGTTTGAGCGAGCCATAGTGCGTTATATTCGCCATCTCTTGGCGAGTGAGTAAAGGCTTTAGAGATACTGAGTATAAGTTTACCCAGATTAAAGGTATCTGTTCCGCCCGAAAGAAGATCGATAGACTTATTGTCTGCTAGAGAAGGTCGTTCATAGGTGGTGAATGTAGTGCCGCACTGAGGGCATTTACGTCTCCGCCACACAGACGGCTGTTTTTTATTTGGTCGTGAGTTGGCCACTTGAGTGTTTGGATTAAAACAATTTACGCAAAACATGTCTATATATTGACATATAGCTATTAAAAAAGATAGTGGAAAACATAAGGATTATGGGGATAAAAAACTACCTCCTGTAGTAGGAGGTAGTAGCGATACTGCGTGTTACAGCCAAACTACGATTTATGAGTTCGTACGCGAATGGCTTTTTTAGCATCTTTCCAGGACATGTCGTACTCGAAAGAAAGATGAACTTGTTCTAGTGCTGATGGTGATGATATATTCTTATCTTTACCCATGTGGACATATTAGCATAAGTGTCTTAAATTGTCAACTACGCTCATGTTTCAGTCTATGTCATATATGGTATATGAACCTATAAAACAACGCGGAATCACACGTGGAAAACTTCTACAAATAGTGGACATATAGAACAGGGGCTCCGTCGACGCAAGATCGACGGAGCCCAGCCCTCGCTGTTAGGCGAAGGTGTTCCGGAGTGTGCGCGCATTGCTCGGGTCGTTGTAGACCACGAAGGTGATCTGGCGAACACTTCGTGGCCCTCCGGCGACGAAGTTGCGAACGCCGATCCCGATCTGAGCGACGGCTTCCTGGGTGGTGCGCTCGTATGCGCCGGCCATGACACCTGTGCGCATTGCAGGCAGGGTGACGCTGGTGACGCCAGCGCTGTCGGCGGCCTTCAGCGCGATCTCCACGATCTGGCTGAGTGGCTGTCGCAGATCGTCCACGACGAACAGGACGTTGCGGAATGCACCACTGTGCTGTTGGGTCGCTTGGGCGAACACGGTGACGCCATCGCTCAGGTTGGCAGTTGCCGCCTGGTTGTGGAACATCGGGCCCGCACAGCGCTGAATCGCGCCGTCGATACCACTGAACCACATACCGCCAGAGTTGATGGCGGTGATGAGTGCGTCGGCGCTCACCTTGGTGATGTCGCCTTCCTGTACCGTGACCTCGGTCATGACATCCTCGCTTCTCGATCGTTGAGGGAAAAATACCCCCAGGCCTCACTTCGGAAACGCTTTTGAATGTAATATAAAAAAGAAACCTCGTCAAGGAGGTTTCTTTTGATTTGATAGCAATATGGTGGGCGATAGAGGATTCGAACCTCTGACCTCCACAACGTCAATGTGGCGCTCTAGCCAACTGAGCTAATCGCCCTCAGTTGCTGACTTATGATACCAAATAGGGGTGGGGATTGCAATATTGGTATAGTTTATATATGATAATAGCGAACATAGACGCGGTCTAACCATCCGCCGAGTTCCGTGGGAGTAACACGTACGTAACGTGTTTCATGAGCGCCTGCCAAGCAGGAAGTCCGGTGGAACCGCCCATAAAGGGTCCGAGACATGCGATATATGGATTTAATATTATTAAAACCAGTCATCGCATGTTTTTTAATTATCAAAAAGGAGTCACGTATGAACGATGAACAACTGCATGCAATGAGACACAGTCTTGCGCACATCACCGCTGCCGCGGTAAAACGTCTTTGGCCAGAGGCTAAATTTGGCGTTGGTCCGGTGGTAGAAAACGGTTTTTACTACGATATTGACCTAGGGGATCAAAAAATTTCCGAGGCTAACTTTGGTAAGATCGAAAAAACTATGCGTCGCATTATTACTGAAGCACAGGAATTTGAGCGCTCAACTATGCCAGTCGACGCCGCGATTGCTTGGGCGAAAGAGAGTAGGCAACCTTATAAAGAGGAGCTATTAAACGACCTCAAACGCTCCGGCACTACCGTAGCCAAAGACCTTGATGCGGACGAACTTGGTACAATTGCCGAAGGTGAGTCCGCTGTTGATGAAGTGTCGTTTTATAAAAATGGCGACTTTACCGATCTTTGTCGTGGTCCGCATGTGGCTAACACTAAGGATGTTGGTGCATTCAAGCTGATGCGCGTGGCTGGTGCTTATTGGCGTGGTAACGAGAAGAATGCGCAGATGCAAAGATTATACGGCGTTGCCTTTGCGACCCAAGAAGAACTTGATGAATATCTCGAGCTAATGGAGCAGGCGAAGCTTCGTGACCATCGTAAGCTTGGCAAGGAGCTAGACCTATATACTATATCGAACCTAGTTGGCGTTGGTCTACCCATGTTTACGCCACGTGGAACGGTACTTCGTGACATTGTTGCGCAATATTCAAATCAGCTTCGTCAGGCTCGCGGTTTTACGAAGGTGTGGACTCCACATATTACTAAGAAAGAACTGTACGAGGCTTCGGGCCACTGGGCGAAGTTTGGAGATGAGCTTTTCTTAGTAGAGAGTCAAGAAACAAGTGACGAAATGGTGTTGAAGCCGATGAACTGTCCGCATCATACGCAAATTTTTGCATCACGTCCGAGGAGCTATCGCGATATGCCGGTCCGCTTTCTTGAGACAACCACAGATTATCGAGATGAGAAAACAGGTGAACTTGGTGGATTGAACCGCGTGCGTTCGCTAACGCAGGATGACAGTCACGTCTTTTGTCGTCACGATCAGATTGAGGATGAGATTGACGGCCTACTTGCTAGCGCGAATGAATTGTATACTACACTTGGAATGAAACTGCGAGTTCGTCTAAGCTACCGTGATGAAAGCGATTCATACCTCGGTGCTCCGGAACTTTGGGAGTCTGCACAGGCACAGCTCAAGGCCGCTGTTATTGCGAATAATCTCGAATATTTTGAGCAGAATGGAGAGGCGGCATTTTACGGTCCAAAGATCGATTTTATGGCGACAGACGCTCTTGGCCGTGAGCATCAGCTTGCAACTGTGCAACTCGACTTCGTACAGCCAGAACGGTTTGGCCTTGTATATACTGATACTGATAGCCAGGCTCAATGCCCGGTTATGATCCACAGTGCGCTACTTGGTTCTATCGAACGGTTTCTAAGCGTTTTTATCGAACATACAGCAGGTTGGTTCCCTTTATGGGCAGCGCCAGAGCAGGTACGGGTATTGACGATTAACGATACCGTACTTGATTACGTGGCAGAAGTCGAAGTAATTTTGCGTGACATGGTTCTTATGAAACCTGTTAAGTATAATGAGATGCGCTACACAGTGGATGATCGCAACGAGAGCTTGGGTAAAAAGATTCGCGAAGCAACTAGCTGGAAGATTCCTGTCCAACTGATTGTGGGTCCGAAGGATAAAGAAACTCGGGAAGTAAGTATCCGCACTCAGGCTGGCGAAGAAAAAGTGAAGCTGACGGATCTCGCGGAGCATCTAAGGGGTTTGTAATGCGAGGTAGGCGTCTGGTAATTGCGATTGACTGTGATGATGTCTTAATGCCAACCTCGCAGAACATCATTGACGATTATAACGAGCGGTTTGGAACCAAGTTGACATTGCGTGATATGTATCAGCCAGCACGATTGGAGACGTGGGGAACTAGTAGTGATGATCAGGCGATCGAACGAGTTAATGAATTCTTGCGTTCGGACAAGCACGCAGCTATTGCGCCAAGTGAACAGTCAGTCCGTGCAGTACACCAGCTGGCAGATATTCATGAGCTTCACCTGGTTACGGGGCGGGCTGATTTTCTTCAGGACGTCACAAAGCGCATGCTTGAGCGCTATTTTAAAGACTGTTTTGTAAGTGTCGAACACACTAATTTCATCGTGTCCTCAACAAGTACCGTCACTCGTCGCTCAAAAGGAGACGTTTGTAACTCCATTGGTGCGCAGGTATTAATAGATGATCATATGGGGCATGGCGAAGAGGCGCTACGTGCCGCCGGTGTGGAGCGCGTCGTGCTTTTTGGCGAATACCCGTGGAGCAGTGATCGCACGTTGTTGCCAGACATGGTGCGCTGTCTAGATTGGAGTGCCGTCATTTCAGAGATAGAGTCGTATGCCAACAGATAGTCAGTTTCGTCAGGATGTATACAAGACCATGGCTCAAGTACCAGAGGGTCGAGTGATTACCTACGGAGATATCGCTGGACTTGCGGGTCACGCAAATGCGGCCCGAATTGTGGGTGGTATGGCACATTATGGTCCCTCCGAGTTGCCATGGCACAGGTTGGTTAACCGCTTTGGCGGTCTTGCGTCGGGGTTTCACGGCGGCAGGGAGGTGCAGCGGCAATTACTGGAGGCCGAAGGTGTTACATGTACAGATTTTATTGTTGATAATTTTAAGGAACGTCGATGGCAGCCAGATCTCTAGAGCCGCCTCTTGTTGTAATTGTTGGTCCAACTGCGAGCGGTAAGACCTCGCTCGCTATTGAAGTGGCCGAGCATTTTGGTGGTGAGATTATATGTGCCGATTCTCGTACTATCTATAAAGGAATGAATATCGGGACGGCCAAGCCTACGCATGAAGAGCGCACACGCGTTCCACATTATGGCCTGGATCTCATTGAGCCAGGCGAGCGATTTAGCGCAGCCGACTTTAAGCGATATGCAAATAAAAAGATTGCTGAGATTCGTGAACGTGGACGCGTACCACTCCTTGTGGGAGGCACAGGACTTTATATAGACGCTGTACTTTTCGATTATCAGTTTGGAGTAGAGGCCGACTCTAAGCAACGTGCTGAATTTGAGGCCATGACTCTAGAAGAGTTGCATGATTATTGCATTGAAAACAACGTGTCTCTACCAGAAAATTCGCTCAACAAGCGCTATGTTATTCGTGCAATCGAACAAAAAGGCGTAAGCGTAAAGAGAAGTGCTAAGCCTATAGACAATAGCTTTATTGTAGGAATAACTACAGATCGCGAAGTATTACGCAACCGTATCTCAAAGCGTATTGAACAATTATTTGACGATGGTGTTGTAGATGAAGCTACTATGTTGAGCAAAAAATATGGTTGGAATAACGAGGCTATGACAGGAAATATCTATCGCCTCATACGATCTTATCTGGAGGGCGAACAGACGCTCGAAGAAATAAAGGTAAAAGCCACAACAGCAGATTGGCGACTCGCAAAGCGGCAGATAACGTGGCTAAAACGAAACCACGCAATTCACTGGCTCGATCCGATAGAGGCGCGCAACTATTTATTTCGCCTACTCGCAAAGCAATAAAAAACATGGTATCATAGAACACGAAAGTTATTCTAGGTAGAGAGATGATCGACGCATTATTTGGCTCAAAAACACGGGTAAAACTTCTCCATTTGTTCTTGAACAATCCGGGGAAGGCATTTTATGTGCGCGAAATAACGCGGTTGATTGATGAACAAATCAACTCTGTTCGACGCGAACTCTCAAACATGCTTGAAGTTGGGATTATTACCAGTGACAGTGCTGACAATAAACTCTATTACGAAATTAACCAACGTTATGAATTTTACGTACCATTTCGTGCTATCTTTGCAGATGAGCGCATGGAAGAGGCGACCGAGATAAACCAAGAAGGCCATTGGCAAGAGATCATCAAAGAACTTGCCGGTGTGCGGATTGCTATCATGGCTGGTGTGTTGGTGAAAGGCTCAAGCAGTAGTGTTGACCTGTTGTTGGTTGGCGAAGTGTCAGGGACCAAGCTTAAGAATGCAATCAAACAGATTGAAAAGGGCGAAGGTA
Organism: Candidatus Chromulinivoraceae bacterium; assembly: GCA_035478595.1. Classification (NCBI taxonomy): domain Bacteria; class Candidatus Babeliae; order Candidatus Babeliales; family Candidatus Chromulinivoracaceae; species Candidatus Chromulinivoraceae bacterium. The sequence continues at coordinate 5,196 of DATIJL010000019.1, read as the reverse complement.
GGGAGCTGAACTATAGCGTGCTTAGCTACGATGAGTTCTACTATCGCTTAAGCGTGCGTGACAAATTCATCACTGAGATTCTGAACGGTAAGCACGCTATTCTGTTAGATACTGATAATGTCCTAAAAGGCTAGAAAGAGGAGAGAATATGTTTGAAATTGAATATAAAGGTGGCAACGGCATTGTTATTGCAACAAAAAAGACAACAGTCGTCATTGACCCTAAGTTATCAGAGGTAGGCCTAAAAAATCTAGTTGTGAAGGATGCTGTGGAAATTGCAACTGAACCCCGGTTTGCTTTAAGCAGTGACTCGTCGCAACTTGCGATTGACGGACCTGGTGATTACGAGATAGGTGACTTTGCGATTCACGGTGTGAGCGCTATTCGTCATATCGATACCGAAAAGGACGAAAAGGTGGCAACAATTTATCGCCTCGAAAGTGGTGATGTGCGCATTGCACTTCTTGGTAATATCGCACCATCGTTAACAGATGAGCAACTGGAGGAGATCGGTGTTGTCGACATACTTATTATTCCAGTTGGTGGTAGCGGCCTAACGCTCGATGCGACCAGCGCTACGAGCCTTGTTCACAAGATAGATCCTAAGATCGTTATTCCAACTCACTATGCCGATCCTGCGGTGACATATGAAATGCCACAGGAACCTCTTGAAACGTTTGTTAAGGAACTCGGTGCTCCCGTTGAGACGGTTGGTAAGTATAAGGTAAAAGGAGCTGGCTCGCTTCCACCTGTACTCACTACTATCGAAATTACCCGTAGCTAAACGGCGGGTAACGGTATGAAAATAACACCTGGTAGGCCAGGTGTTATTTTCATAATAAAGACGTATCAAATGCCTAAGCGGCGAGTGCTAGGTCTTTTTTCTTGCCAGCAGTTGCTAGAATGCCTTTTTTCTTAAGCGTACGGATAGCCTGTGTTGAGAGGATCATCGTTACTTTTTGGCCGTCGACTACAAAAGTTTTCTTTTGTAGGTTTGGCTTGAAGACGCGGTTAGTGCGACGCAAAGAGAAGCTGACATTGTGGCCAAACTGCTTGCCTTTTCCGGTGAGTTCACATCGTGCTGCCATAATTTATTACTTCCACTTACTTTTTACAATCTGTACCAGTTTACCTCTTTTACCTTTTTTCGTCAAGGTGAAGTCTACTTTACTAGTTAAGGTCGTACGGTTTGGTTATGCTTGGGATGAAAAACCAAATAGGAGATACTAGGGATATGAGTTACGAACCCAACACGCATGAGGCACAGGTTGCAATACTGCGACACTTGTTGTTCAGGCCGCAGGCTGCCTTTTCGGAATTACAAAAGGCAACTGAACTCACGAGTGATCACTTTAATTTCCATATTAAAAAACTTATTGATGAAGGTTATGTCGAAAAACTCGAAAAGCATTACCGGTTGACTCACAAAGGTAAAGAATACGCCAATCGCATGGATACGGATGAAAATGAGATTGAGAAACAACCAAAAATCTCAGTAGCCATTACTCTGGAGCGTCAGAATGAGCAGGGGGAACGAGAGTTTCTCTTTCAACAGCGCAAAAAGAATCCGTACTTCGATTTTTGGGGCCGTATGGGTGGTAAGGTTCGGTGGGGCGAATCGGTTATAGAGGCTGCTGACCGCGAACTTAAAGAGGAAACGGGTCTTGAGGCTAAGTTTGAGTATAAGTTGCTTTATCACAAGCGAGATTTTAGTAAGACAACGGGAAAGCTGCTTGAAGATAAGATATTTCTCTGTGTATATGCGACGGAGTTTGATGGTGAACTAATAGAAGAGTTTGAGGGCGGAATCAACCGTTGGATGACAGTAGAGGAATTTCATAAAGTACCGAAGCGCTTTACGAGCGTTGATGAGTTTATGGAACTTATGGATAATGGTGAAGCCTTCGCTGAGCGTGAATTTTATTACGACGAAGCTGACTATTAGCTGCGCGAATAGTCCTGTATACTAGAGCGGTGATGGACAGCGCAACAATTACATATGTTTTTGTCGTTATTGGAGTAATATTGATCTCTATGACGCTTCATGAGGCTATGCACGGCTACATGGCATACTTTTTGGGTGATGACACGGCAAAGCTTCAGGGAAGGCTTACACTGAATCCTCTGAAGCATATAGACCCATTTCTTACGCTAATCTTACCAATCCTACTTGCAGTATCTGGGCTCCCTGTGTTTGGTGGTGCTAAACCTGTTCCGTTCAATCCTAACAGGGTCAAATATGACGAATGGGGTGCGGCACTTGTCGCCATTGCTGGTCCGCTAACTAACTTTGTGTTGGCTTTTCTATTCTTTACTCTCCTTGTGGTATTCCATGTGTCGCAAGGTACATTCATCGGACTTGTACTGCAGACAGGGGTTTTAGTAAATCTCGGATTCTTCGTTTTCAATATGATACCGATCCCACCACTCGACGGGTCACGAGTGCTTTATGCGCTTGCGCCCGAATTTGTACGTAGAGGAATGGAATGGATTGAGCAATACGGTATTCTGCTCGTATTCTTCCTTATTCTTTTTACGGGTTCACTTATCGGGAGCTATATGAGCAGCGCAATCTACTTTTTTGTTGGAATATTTAGCCACATCTTCGGCATCTCCTAAGATTTCAAGTGGTATAATAAAAGAGTCCCAGGAAAGCCTACGCACATATGATTTTCCTAATATCATTTGATAGGGAGCTCAATATGGTTTGTTTCCGTGGAAATGGCTGAGAGCACCCACCTTGCAATTACGCGGGGAATATCAAAGTGCCGATGGTAGACCTGGGGCATTTAGATGACGGGGTGTGGCGCAGCCTGGTAGCGCGCACGGCTGGGGGCCGTGAGGTCGCAAGTTCAAGTCTTGTCACCCCGACCAAAATTCTATCGATGGCCTGCAGGGGCTATTTTTATTTATGATAAAATAAAGAAAACGGCCAAAACAGAAAGAATCCAGGACTATGAATCAACGTATCGCTGTTCGTGCTATTATCCATAAAAATGACAAAACGCTCTTATTGCGACGCGCGAATGGGCGCGAGACTATTCTAGAAAAGTATGAATTACCTGGCGGCAGGTTGGAATATGGCGAGCAGCCAGAGGATGCCCTAGGGAGATATCTAAAAACTGAGACCGGCGTCACAATACGTACGGCACAACTGTACGATGTCGTAAGCTACATCGATCATGATGATCGAGACACGCAATACGTGTTCATTCTCTACTTGGTTAGCCTTGAAAGTGATGATGTTAAAATAACATTAAGTTCAAATTACGATCATTACCTCTGGGAAAAGATGTCAAAAATACAGCAAAACGAGTTGACTGAGTCTGCTAAATTATTGTTGGGTATATCACAACAAAGAATTGAAACAGCTAAAAAGTCAGAGCTTATTGGCAGTGATGTGTCAAAAACAACAGACCTTTCACGCGTTATTGTCTATACAGACGGGGGATCGCGAGGTAATCCCGGACCTTCAGCTTCAGGGTTCGTCATTATGGATGAAGCGGAGCAAGTGTTGCACGAGGGTGGAATGTATCTTGGCATTACAACTAATAACGTTGCCGAATATCACGGCGTAAGTTTGGCATTAGAAAAAGCATTGGCAATGGGGGCCCGTACAGTAGACGTTCGAATGGACAGTTTACTGGTGGTTAACCAAATGAACGGTATGTATCAGATTAAAAATCGTGAGCTTTGGCCTATCCACGAGCATATAAAAGAGCTTATGGGGAAATTTGATAAGGTAACTTTCACTCATGTGCGTCGTGAGTTTAACCAGCTGGCAGACGGCATCGTTAATAAGATTCTTAACGTACATGCCCAAAATGAGGTATAATAGCATCAGACAGTTCGTTAGATGATCGCTTAATCACCCTTATAGGTACTTAAGAGGAAAGTCCGGGCAGCATAGGACATGACAGTCGCTAACGGCGACCGGGGGAAACCCTAGGGAAAGTGCCACAGAAACGAAACCGCCTCAGGGCAACCTGAGGTAAGGGTGAAAGGAGTGGGGTAAGAGCCCACAGCAACGTACGGTGACGTACGGAGGAGGTAAACCCTGTCAGCTGCAAGGAGATCTACATTAAAGGACGGTCCGTCCGTAGGTCGATACCCGCTCGATCTAGTGGGCAACCACTAGACTAGATAGATGATCATCCACGACAGAACCCGGCTTACCGACGGGCTGTCAACCAAAAATACCGCCTTAGAGCGGTATTTTTGGTGTAAGGAGTTAAGAAAGACTACGCTTTAGCGCTCTTTACGATTTCAGCAAAAGCCTTTGGTTCGCTAACAGCAAGCTCTGCAAGAACTTTGCGGTCAAGCTCTATATTTGCAGCCTTAAGGCCGGCAATAAGCTTGCCATAAGTTGTGCCTTGTTCGCGTGCCGCCGCGTTGATACGCGTGATCCAGAGACCACGGAAATCACGCTTGCGGTTTCGACGGTCGCGGTAAGCGTACTGAAGCGCACGGATAACGGCTTGCTTAGCAAGACGGTATGAACGTGTGCGGTTGTGCTGCATGCCTTTGGCTGCAGCTAAGATCTTCTTGTGTTTCGCACGTGCGGTAACACCTCGTTTTACTCGCATTTGATTATACTCCTAGTGCTCGTTTAACATTTTTTGCCATTGCACCTGTAACGGTGGCAGTGGTGCCAATCGCGCGCTTGCGGCTCTTGCTCTTCTTTGCCAAGAAGTGAGCGCCAAATGCACGACGACGGGTCAGTTTGCCGGTACTGGTAAGCTTGATACGCTTTGCAGTACCCTTGTGGGTCTTGATCTTTGGCATTATTTACTCCTTACTACTATGCTCAGATTGCGACCAGCCATCTGAGGCTTTTGCTCGAGAATTGCATCATCTTCGAGAAGCGCTACAATCTTATCAATCATTTCGTATCCGATTTCTTTGTGGGCCATCTCGCGACCCCTGTAGAAAATCTGAATTCGCACTTTGTGTCCAGCGGCCAAAAAGCCACGGATCTTTCGAAGCTTGATATCCAAGTCTCCAGATCCAATCTTTAGGCCAAACCGCATTTGCTTTAGCTCGCTTTGTTTGCTGCTCTTGCGGTTTTTCTGCAGCTCCTTCATCTTCTGGTATTGGTATTTACCCCAGTCGATGATTTTTGCAACAGGTGGATTGGCGTTTGGTGAGATTTCAACCAGATCAACTCCTGCTTCTTCGGCGAGTCTCAGTGCTTCG
>DATIJL010000018.1 GCA_035478595.1 Candidatus Chromulinivoraceae bacterium | reverse complement strand
GGATTGAATGCGTCTTTGACTATCTTAAAGAACATCTCTTCTTACAGAGTTCGTTTCCCCGCTCGGTGAACGGCTACGCCGTTCACTACATCCGAACATTGCTCGCGTACCAGCTTATGTGGGGGTTTTGAGACTCAGGTTTTAGAGGTATGCCCAAAAGCTTCGCAAGGTGATCGGCTTTATGTTGATTACCTGTTACAAAAATAGGTTGTTTCATTTAGTAAAAAATCCTAGCGGCGAATGAAGCCACGTTATATTAAAATGCAAGATATTATCCATGACACCAAACATGTTAAGCAGCCATAATGTCATAGCGACAATAAGACCCGTTAAAGCAAGCACTATCGCCCGAATTACAACTGACTGGCGTTTGAGCCACACTTGCCATTTATCGTACCCGCCTTTTACCTTATCCAACAATCGCTGCGCCCAGGCAAACTCGGTCGCAAGTATCGCTAAGCCTGCGAATACAATCAGCCAACCAGGACCAGGATACGGAATAGCTACGACACCAACAAGTAGTATGATACCGCCAACAAGTGCCGTCGCCCCACGTTTTGCCTGTTTTTTAACTTTATCCATACGCTAATGGTACCTTATATTTAGCTTTTTTTAGTGAGTCTTTCGCCGTAATGTCAGACCAGCAAGCAGTACGGCTACGACCGCACAGCTTAAAACGACCCATAGATCACGCCAGGCATCACTAGTAATAGCGCTATTGGTCGCGACGCTCGTAAGCGCATCAAGTGCATAGGTTAACGGTAGAAAATATGCTATTTTTTCCAGCAGATCGGGCATTTGAGTGAGTGGTACTAATAAACCACCTACTAATAGCTGTGGGAAAATAAAGGCTGGCATAAACTGCACAGCCTGAAACTCAGTCTGAGCAAATGCGCTCAAACAAATACCAAGCGCCGTACCAAGCAACGCATCCGCAACAGCCATCAGCACCATAAACCAGTCTGGACCTGCAATATTTAGGCCAAGTCCATAGATAACGAGCGAGCTGGCGATAAGCGCCTGGAAAATCGCCACCGTACCAAAGGTAATCATATAACCAAGGACCAAGTCGAGCTTTCCTATTGGCATAGTCATAAGTCGCTCCATAGTACCGCTCATACGCTCACGAAGAGTCGTTATTGAGGTGATGAGAAACATGATTGTAAATGGAAACAACCCTAAAAAGTCTGGTGCAATGTGGTGAAAAACATTCAGCGTATCGTTATAGAGCCAGCGAAGCAACGATAGCAATATACATGGCACAATAAAAATTAACGCGAGCGTACGCGGGTCATGAGACAATTGTCGCATAATGCGGCCAGTCGTCGCCAAGGTTGCTTTAACGTGATACATCATTTTGACCTCTCGTTCACTTTTGCGATGAATGCATCTTCGACAGTTTTTGTACCCGTTTCCTTAAGCAAGCTTACGCGGGTGTTGCTCCAAATAAGCTCGCTATTGCGCATCAGAAGTAACCACTCGCATCGTTCAGCCTCATCCATAACGTGACTTGAAATAAGGAGTGTTTTGCCTTTTGCGGCCAGTTCACCAAAAAGATTCCAGAGATCGCGTCGAAGCAGAGGGTCAAGTCCAACCGTCGGCTCATCCAACACAAGCAAATCGGGATCACCCAGTAGCGCCACACCAAGCGAAACACGCGCCTGTTGCCCACCTGATAAATCTTTTACCAAACTATGTCTGAAGTCACCAAGCTGAACCTCTTCGATTACCTTTTGAACTTGCTGCTTGCTCGCTTTTGCTAGTACACCAAAATAGCGAAGGTTTTGCGCAACGGTAAGATCGTTATAGACAGCAGGCGCCTGAGTAACGTAACCGAGGCGATGACGAAGTTCCGGTACTCCAGCCGGCTCACCGAGCACCTGCAAAGCACCGCTTTTAATCGCTTGGACTCCTACAATAGAGCGCATAAGCGTTGTTTTACCAGAACCGCTCGGTCCAATCAAACCAATAATCATTCCCGACGGAATAGAAAAACTAATATCCTTAAGGATCAGCTTGTGATCTTTTTCTACAACTACATTCGCGGTGGCGATACTAGGTCGTTTCATCATAGTCTTATTCTACCGCTTTATAGTAGCGCGGTACTACCAAAGTTGTAAGCATTACAGCCAGAATGACGGCAAAACCACACATAATCGACGGAATCCCAGCAAGCGTTGAGGGGTCGGCAAGATTTGCAGCCGTTGTAGGCAAAATAAATGCCATGTATCCAAGCGCAAGAAGTATTAGTGCATCTTTGCGACTGCGTGCCTTCATTGCCTGTGCGGCCTTAAAAGCATAGCCAACCGTCAGAAGTAGCAGACCGTAATAATACGCCGCGTATGGTCCGGTTGCCCATGGGGCTATCGTAAAAATTACATAATTCCCAAGGCAAATTTGGCTGCTCATGCCATGACCTACGAATAAAAATATAGTCGTGAATACTGCGGCACTCGCATACCCCAGCACAACGAGTGCAGTACGCTTCTGCCGAGCAATCTTAACTGCCAAATGAAGACCAAGTGGCGGAAGTGGGGTGATAGCAACATAGCCGATACGAGCCCAAGCAAGACTATTAACACCCCAAGCACCTTCACATACGTTATATTCAGCAAGCTGAAAAACCGCCAACCCGAGCAAGATAAAAATAGCTAGTCGAGCAACTGGAGCCGTCTTGTATTTGAGGAACACAAAGCCCGCACCAATAATTTCGATAAAAAACGTAGCCAGCATAACTGGCGGAGAAAAACAGTAGAATCTATCAGTCTTGAGGTAGCGCATACCTATACTTTACCACATAAAGTATATGCTTTGATTACGAAGCCACCGCGAGACCACCAATACGTCTTGCAAAGCTACCCGACCGCGTATGAGGCACGACGTCACATTTTTCGATATCGCGACAATGATGCGGTACATCTGGCTCGTCCGATAGCTGATGCCGCGCAAGATGTATAATTGTGTCGGTCATCTTTTCAAGTTCGCGCTTACCACTCGATCGCAGCGTACCATCATGTTCTTGCAAGAATAGTACAACGGTATCAATCGGCGAGGTACTATCTTTCTTAAATAAATGGATTCGCCCATTAATAATAGCTGCTGTATATCGTTGATAGTGTTTTTCTTTTGGCCGCGCTTTCGACTCGAGTGTCGTCACGCCCATAATATCACCCCACTGAAGGTGTAATAACTCAATATCGTGCGTCTCTTCCCTATGGTACAATCCGCTATCTGCTCTTGCGATCGCAGGCATTGCAACAAGCGTTGGACTCTGAAGTCTGTTGACAGCAAGCATGGCATTTAGCTCATGTGCAAGGCCAACATGAGGACCAGCTTCTTCTATCCTGCCTTGTTTCTCCATATCCTGAAGTGCTGAGGCATTAGTAGCTGCCAAAAAAAGAATATCGCTATAGAGTTGTCTACGTGTCTGTTTGGTAATATCACCGCCAATCATATCGCGCATTAGAGGGATAAAAACCTCAGCCAGTTGCAAACGTGTTGAGTTGGCATTATGACTATCTAATTCTAGATGCTGGCGTACATTACGCACATGTTGGAGTTGGATCGCCTTATCCCAGACCTGCACCGCCTGACCTAGATATGCTATTCTTTCTTCCTGTGGACGATCATGCGCAACCAACGCTGCCTCGGCACTCGCCCAGCCTGCCACCGAAAGATATTCAACACAGGTTGAATCCACAAGATCATGATGAACTGCCAATAAATCGTCCGCAGCTCTCGCATCAGCAAAACGCTTGTCCATTTGCATGTAGCTAAGATAAGTCGGATCATCAAAAAAACCGACTGATTTCAGTCGGTTTTGATTGTCAGTATGCATGACGGCATCAAGACTTGTCTTGTCTGCTGTTTCGGTCATTGGGGGAAAAAGCTTAGCCACTAATTATAGTTTAGCACACCTCAGCGGCTAGTCGTCAAGTACAGCGAGCTTCTCAAAACGCGGAACAATACTACCATCCACATTCACCGTTTCAGTAAACATGGCGTGGGGGCGAATCCACATTTCTGGCAAGTCATCTTTATGTTCAAATGGCGCATACACTACGTAATATTCGTGTTTTTCTGTATGACAACCAACACCCAGAACCCGATATTTGTTCCCTTTATAGTGCTTATATACGCCAATTTCTATTGTTGGTTTATCGTCAAATTCACCCATGATTTACCCTAACAAGTTTATTAATTCAGTTTCGTTAATTATTTTAGTTCCGTAGCTCTGAGCTTTTTTGAGCTTACTCTCACCCACCTTGCCGCCAGCAACCAAGTAGGTCGTATCTTTTGCAACCGAGGTTTGGAAAGCACCACCCAACGCACGTATTTTATCAGCAGCATCGTCCCGACTCATGCTTTCAAGGGTTCCTGTCACGACAAAGTTCATTCCTGCTAATTTGCCTGATTTTCTTTCGTAGTGTGGCATAACATCCAGTGATTTAAACTTTTCAAGAAGCAGCTCATTATCTGGATCCGCAAACCATGCAGCAATACTCTCCGCCACCACATCGCCAACACCATCAATTGCAAGCAGTTGATCCATTGTTGCCTGTTGCAGATTGTCCATAGACTGGAATGCATTAGCTAGATCCACTGCTGTTTGTGAGCCGACATGACGAATTCCGAGCCCGTAGATAAACTTTTCAAGAATAGGTTCTTTTTTAGCTTGAATAGCGTTCATAAGCTTTGCAGCAGAAATCTCTGCAAACCGGTCAAGCGAAAGAAGTTGTTGTTTAGTAAGCGTGTAAATATCCGCAAGATCCTGCACCAATCCAGCATCAACGAGAGTCGTAACATTCTTTTCACCAAGCGTATCAATATCAAGTGCGCCCTTAGAAGCAAAGTGCTCGAGTGCGCGCTTTAGAAGAAGCGGACCGGTCGCACCTTTTACACGGTAAACCGCCTCGCCTTCTGGTCGATCAAACTCGAGTTCAGGGTACTGCTCGGCAAGCAGTGTTTCGTATGCGACTTTTTTTGCGGTCTTAGGACGAAGTTCAATCACAACATTTTTAACTTGCGGAATGATGTCACCAGCTTTAAATATAATAACCGTATCACCAATCCGAACATCAAGACGCTCAATCTCATCCGCATTATGCAAACTGGCATGCTGCACAGTTGTACCCGCAACAACCACTGGATCAAATACCGCAACAGGCGTTGCTGCACCAGTACGCCCAATACTAATAACGATATCTTTTACGATAGTTGTCGCCTGCTCAGCCGCATATTTGTAGGCTACAGCACCACGAGGTTGTTTACCTACAACACCTAGTGATGCGTACTGCGCGCGGTCGTTAACCTTTATAACCAAACCATCCGTATTGAACGGGAGATCGGCTCGCTTTTGATCCCATTCATCCACAAATTTCATGACATCGCTTAGTTTGGTAAAAATCGATGCTTGCATATTACGATTAAGACCAAGGGCCGTAATAGTTTCGTACGCGTACATATTCGTCGGTACTTCCTTAGGATCTGCACGAAGCAGATCATACGCTCTAAATGATAGAGGGCGTGCCGCAACTAATTTAGGATCTAGTTGACGAATCGTACCGGCAGCTAAATTTCGAGGATTCGCAAAAAGAGGTTCGCCGGCTGCTTCACGTTTTTTGTTAAGAGATGCGAAGTCTTTTTTAAGCATGACAATTTCGCCGCGAATTTCTGTGCGACCTTTTAGAAAATGCTCATAGCCATGTACTTCACGAAGTCTCAGCGGTACATTTTTAATTGTACGCACATTTGAAGTTACGTCTTCACCTATAAAACTATCACCGCGAGTTACCGCTTGTGTGAAAATTCCATCGATATATATGAGTGCACAGGCTAGACCGTCCATTTTAATATCTGCAAAAAATTCGTGTTGGCTACCTGGAAGGAGTTTATCCATACGCTCTACCCAGGCCTCGACATCACCACGGTCAAACACATCGTTGAGACTCAGCATACGGCTTGAGTGCTGAACTTTCTGAAAGCCACCAAGAAGCTCATTGCCGACTCGCTGTGTCAAGCTATCCTGCGTAACTAGTTCAGGGTGCTCAGCTTCAATCTTTTTAAGCTCATGAAACAAGCTATCGTATACCGCATCGTCAACCGATGGATTGTCGAGTACATGGTATTCATAGCTATAGCGTGCCAATAGTTCACGCAGCTCTTTTACACGCTCCTTAGGCTGGTGCTGCATCGTCATCAACAACCTTTCTGTAAAACAAGTAGATATAGCTTGCGGCCCAAATTGTAGTAATCGTGCCCATTACAAGTAACCCGATAGGAACAGTTGGCACCCAATTGATAATCGGAAGGATTCCTTTTATCCAGGCGTCAAGCAAAATAAGCGGTACCATGACCACGCACCATCCAAGTGCCGTAACAATAAGTAACCAAATCATTCGGAACATAATACGAAGACGTCGGCCAATCACTAGATCACCCGCCGCTTGAATTGCTTCCATCGGATATTTACCCGGTAATGTCACGACGATGAGTGCAAAAAACGTACTAGTGATCCAATATAGAGACAGAAGTACAAGGAGCGCTTCAACGAACCAAAACACCATCGACTCAACGCCGCCGTCGAATACACCGTATGGAGTCAACGCACTCAACGCAAGCACGCCAACAATGACCGGCAGCAATTGGACAACAAGCAATAGACCCACTATAAATGTTGGCAAAATAGGCGCACCGGCATTGTAAAGCGCGTCACGAAGCCGTGGCTTACGTCCATTTTGCAGCGCTCGTAGCAACCACACCGTTGTAAGCCACGTAAAGAATATCACAATCACTGCATATATCTGTTGAGCTTGCGTCAGGTTGGTATTTAGGTCACCCATCACGCCAGTCGCAAGCAAAAGTCCAGCTTTGCCGAGCTGTCCCCAGTTCCCCTTAAAAACTTCACCACTTGTTTGACGAAGCGTATCACTTAACTGCGTATAGGTATCCTGCGAGGCAAGTCCCAATAGAGATGCTGTGAGAACCCCATAAATAATAAGCAAGCCAAAGAATAGTTTCTTGTGTTGCCAAATGGTTTTGCGCACATAGTTCGTAAACGCCCAGTAGCCAGGTAGCTTAAATGATCGAGTATAATCACGGCGATACGTTCGCTTAAAGCTACGGTGCGGCCTTCGCTTTGAAAGCATTTTAGATCGAGAAACAGATGTTCGAAATAGATTTTTTACCGCACGTAGATATCTGGTGCCAGTTTCGTCCGATTTGACAACAGACTGCTTAGCGATCTGTTTTACCTTTTTAATGGGTTTCTTCTTTTCTGGCATTACAGACTCACAGTTAAAATTTATTGGCGTTCTGGCGCAAACGTGCGATACGATCTTCGAGTGGCGGATGAGTACTAAATAGTTTACTGAATCCTCCCGGTTTTAACGGATTGCTAAAAAATAGATGCGCCGATGCAGTGTTTTGTCTACGCAACGGGCGGCCAAACTGCTGTAATTTTTCAAGTGCATTCGCCAAGCCTTCTGGATCACGTGTCGCCATGACTCCGCTAGCATCGGCTAGATACTCACGCTGGCGACTGATGGCCATCTGAATCATGGCAGCAATAATAGGAGCAAGGATAATCAATACGATACCAATAACCATCACGATCGGATTGTTATTATCGTTGTTGCGGCGGTCTCCCCCAAAGAACATCATGCGAAGTGCAATATCTGAAAGAATACCAATAGCACTTACAAGCCCAAAGGCAATCATGCTAACGCGAATATCATAATTACGCACATGACTAATTTCATGTGCCATAACCGCCTCAAGTTCACGGTCGTTCATGATATCCAATATTCCTGAGGTAGCAGCAACAACTGCATGCTGAGGGTCGCGGCCGGTCGCAAACGCATTTGGTGCGGGATCATCGATAATATAGACTTTCGGCATCGGCATACCCGTCGCGATAGTTAGATTTTCAACAATCCTATAGAAACGAGGATTATCCTTTTTTTCGATTTCTGTTGCGCCGTTAAGTGCCAATGCCAGCTTACTTGCGACGAAATACTGAATAAGTGCATAAATAGCTGCGACGGCTATAACCCAATACGCAATCGAACGATCACCGTTCAGGTAGCTAATTGCCCATCCAACAGCTCCAATAAGTCCAACAAACACGGCCATAATGATGACCGTGTTACGTTTGTTGGCCGCAATTGCGCTATACATAGTTGTTTAGTAACCTACTAAAACTTTACTTCAACAGGCTGCTCAACTTGCGCCATGTCTTCTACTTCAAAGAATTCGCGTGATTTAAAACCGAGCATACCGGCGAAAATATTGTTAGGGAAAATTTGAATCTTAGTATTGAGATCCCGAACGCCACCATTATAAAAACGACGAGCAGCCTGGATTTTATCTTCAGTGTCTACAAGTTCTTGCTGCAACTGCATGAAGTTCTGGTTTGCTTTAAGGTCTGGGTAGGCCTCTGCAACAGCAAACAAACTCTTTAGTGCGCCTTCAAACTGATTTTCGGCAGCCGCTGTTTCTTTAACACCTTTTGCGTTTAAGGCATTTGCACGAGCTTCTGTGACTTTTTCAAAAACGCCTGATTCGTGAGCTGCGTAACCCTTAACACTATTAACGAGGTTAGGAATAAGATCCAAACGACGCTTAAGCTGAACGGTAATGTCGCTCCATGCTTCATCCACACGCACCTTTAATGTAACGAGTCCGTTGTAGGTTGTCCATAAAAATATCGCTAGAAGTACTACGATACCTATGATTACCCAGATTGCGATCATTTTCTTATATTCCCCTTAAATTGCTTGGTTTATTGTGCCTTCATTATACCATTTTTTGTACAAAAACCGTAGGAGATAACCGTCTAGGAGGCGACCAAATGCCGAAGAAGTGTCATAAATTCAGGTTGCGTCTCAACCCGATAGCGTGCGGCGGTATCACCCTTACCCACCTTTATGGTAACTACGTTCGACGGCAGGGATTCAAACATCGATTCATCTGTTACATCATCACCAGCGGCGAGGATAAAATCCCAGTCACCCGTATCTATCCATCTTTTGGCAGCGCTACCCTTATCTACGCCCAGAGGAACGACCTCTACTACCTTTTTGCCATGGAGAACGCGAAGGTTAGCCTTTTTTGCAAGTGGCTCTAATTCCTCAATGAGCTGTACTATAATCTGTGCGGCAGCGACCTGATCTGCCTTACGGTAATGAAGGCCCACGCTTGCTGTCTTTTGTTCCATGAAAGAGCCGGGGAGCTGCGTCACGTACGTAGCCATGATCTGTTCAATGTCAGATTTCCAGACGGTCGCAACTTCAGATAGCTGCTGCCACGTACCGTACGGATCCTTACACCAAAGTCCATGCTCTGCCGTAAAACCTAAAGGCAAATCACCAAGCCAATCTTCAAGTGTTTTATACTGACGACCACTTATAATCACGCATGTCGTATGTTCATCCGAAGTAAGCTGTTTTAGTAACGAAAGTGTCTCGACAGATGGCGCTGCAAGTTCAGGTAAATCAACGATAGGAGCAAGAACACCATCGTAATCAAGCAGTAGAAGTCGCTTTGACGACTTCTTATACAACCCTATAACTGTCTCATTATGCATTGGTTTTAGTATAAATCATGCTATCGTAAATATACATGGTCCAACGACTCATTATTGTGTCTAACCGACTGCCTGTCAGCGTTCAAGACGAACGCGGTAAACTTTCGTTATCACGTAGTAGCGGCGGTCTCGCAACGGCACTTTCCTCTCTTTTTGACGAGAACAGCTCTACATGGGTAGGCTGGAATGGTATGCGGCGACATCTAAGTCAGAAAGAACTCGCATCACTCGACATACCGCCATTTATTTGTCCGATTAATCTTACTGCCCCAGAAATAACCGCCTATTACGATACATTTGCTAATGGGATTTTATGGCCACTCGCGCATGGCATAGCGCCGACGGCTACACACTCAACCACAGCGAAAAAAGATGTTCATAAGGTAATGCGGCTCTTTGCTAATGCGATAGAATCGATAGTTACCCCTGACGATATTATATGGATTCACGACTACCATCTTTTCTTACTACCTCATGAACTGCGTCGTCGGGGAATTCACAATAAAATTGGATTTTTTCTTCATACACCTTTTTTTCCCGAGTCCACACTGCAAAAGGTCCCTTTACTTGATGAAATATTAACAAGTCTTATGGATACAGATGTAATTGGTCTACAGGTACAACGTGACGTCCACAGATTTCACACCGCTCTAAAAGCAAGAGACATAGCATTACCTCCACACGTCAGCGTCCAGGCGTTCCCTATCGGTATCGATTTTGACAGTTTTGATAAACAAAATACTGCACCCGATGTTCAGGAGCATGTCCGAGATATCAAGAAACGATTTGAAAGATATAAGATTGTATTTTCACTCTCACGTCTCGACTACACCAAAGGCATTATTACGCAACTTGAGGCTTTTGAACGCTTTTTGTCCCGACACCCTGGGCGTAAAATAGTCTACCGATTAAATGTTGCACCATCACGAGAGGCAGTATTAGAGTACGAAGAGCTTAAAAAGGATATCGTCAAAAAAGTTACTGCCATCAACTTAAGATTTGCAACAAAAACTTGGCAGCCAGTTGTCTATACCTATGAGAATATCGGGCTTCATGAGATTTGCGCCTGGTATCAGGTAGCCGACGTTCACCTAAACATACCAATTGCCGATGGCATGAATCTCGTCGCCAAAGAGTACATCGCTGCGCGAAGACAGCCGGGAAGCCTCATCATTAGCAACACAATGGGAGCAGCGACGCAGCTGAAAGCGAGCATGATCATTCCACCAAATGATCCACAAGCGGCCGCCGATGCCATAGAACAAGCTTTCGCTATGTCTCAAGAAGAAAAAAAACAGCGTTGGACCACTCTTCGTCATGAGGTAAAGGAACATCAAGCCTCTGAGTGGGCTCAGAATTTTCTCTCCTCCCTTGATAAAAGTTTTTGATTTCATATAATACTACTTGACTTTTTTTATTTTTGTAGTATAGTAGAAGTAAGTCTCACCGAGAAGGAGTATATAATGCTCGACGAACTCGCCATCGAAGGCACCGTCGCTCACTACCCCTACCGCACGGCGCTGGCGGCCGACATCTTCCTGCGGCTTCCGCGCGCGCTCACGGAGGCCCTCGAAGCGCAGCTGGCCAAGACGGCTGAAGTGCGCGTCGACAACCACACCACCTACAGCATCACGGACGACATCGGAGGTTCGACGGTCTACGTCACCTTCACCGACTTCACCGCGATGTTCGGGCACAACGTGCGCGAAGAAAGGTGGTAACCGGCATACGCCGGATCGGCCTCGTGAAGAAGACTTCGGTCTTCGGATCGAGGCCTTCTTTATGCACCTTTAATACAAAGAAAATAGCCCGAAATAACTCGGGCTATTTTCTTTGGTGCGCAGAGCGGGACTTGAACCCGCACGGCCGTTATGGCCAAGAGATTTTAAGTCTCTCGTGTCTACCGATTCCACCATCCGCGCACGAAAAATGGAGGCACGTATGGGAGTCGAACCCATTTAAAAGGTTTTGCAGACCTCCACGTAACCGTTCCGTCAACGCGCCGTCTAGGATATTATACCATCCTTCCCAAAAACAGAGGTTGATTTCATGTGGGCTTCACAGTACCCTCTTTTAGCTTGACAGGCTAAAAACAAATACTATATAAGTTAGACTGGCAATCGCCTACAGGCTAGAAGCCTATCCTCGATACTACGATACATTGGAGAAGCCATGACAGGTAACACTGGCAAAGCCGATCATGATACTAACCAAGATCCACCAAAGATGGAAGTGAAGTGGCTGCGCTATCTCGGGCTCCTCCTCATTCCTTTTCTCTTTCTGGTGCTGGTCGCTCTGGTGGTCATGATCTTCGGACACCCCTATATGCAGTAGTCGGGACTCTGTACGCAGACGCGATGCAATCGCGCCTGCGTACAGTAAGTTTTAGCTGAAACTCGAAGACATTAGCGTTGACCATAGAAAATGACCCAGACAAAATGTCTGGGTCATTTTCTATGGTGCGCCACATCGACCTATCGTGGAACACTATAGAACCTAGCCTGGTTTTGATGTACCAAAAGCTAAGTGACCTAGGATGGGTTTGTTATAACGACGAGATACATACTGTCGAGCCTGAAACCGAGGAGAGTCAATATCATGTGAACCGATCGGGGCAAGAACGCAACATTGATCTTATTACTTTTCAAGAAGCCTCTTTATTGGATCAAAATAATAATCTCTCCAATCCGCCCTAGCTATCCTTTATAGGTATATAGTTATGAATGCGGTTGTAAGAGTCTAAACTGTCGCTCAAGATCATGGCCTCGCAATAGTTCCGTTGCAGCCTGTAATTGCCCAGGCTCAACAGCAAGTAGCTCTAGGTCGGCCGTATCCTTAGGACGTTGCGTCATTTTTGCCATAGTACTTTTTCCGGCAGCGATAATTGCAGGATGCATAATCCTTACCGAATGTCCTTCGATATCACGAGGCAAGCTCAAGGCAACAATATACGGCCAGAGAGATGAAGGGTCTGCCAGCCCAGCTCCTCTCCCAAGCAACCAATGGTCTATCGACTTAACATCTATATATCTTCTGTCAGCAGGATCAATTCCGTCACTATGACCAAAATCAGTTTCCATGTCAGGGCTCAGACTGACTATATCAATGTCACTTGGATAGCCTTCTCTTCGCCCAGTTAAAGCCTGGACAGCAACACCGCTGTCGACGATCCATTCAGAGGTATCAGGGTAATGGTCAGTCAGAAAAGTAAGGCTATCAGACACCGTAAATTCCGGGTGATTCCGGAAGAACTCTGCTGCCTCGGGAGAGCGTGGTGGCTCAGGAGCGATAATTTTAAAGCCAGGGTCAGAATCTATTGTCATGAAAACAATTATACACAACTACAAATTATACACAACTACAGGATAAGCATATAATCACCAATCTTTAAGCAAGAGAGGACTTGAACCCATGCAACAGATACCAAATCGAAGACAAACAAAAAGTGCTCCATCGTGGAACACTTTTGTATCTTGAAATCTATCATGGTGCGCAGAGCGGGACTTGAACCCGCACGACCTAATGGTCAAGAGATTTTAAGTCTCTCGGGTGGACAACTATATTTTGAGATGAGCGTCTGTAGCGACTCATTGGTCATAGCCACAATCGCAGCAGATTTATCGATAATACGTCGCATGATGTATGCTTTGTGATCATCTGGATCGGGCAGGATAGTATGGAATGTTGTTACGAGTGGTCGCTCAAGATCGTCAATGAGTGAGAGGATATACTCGCCATCTTCGCCTCCATAAAGACCAAACTCATGCTGCAGGTTGACAATATCAGTTGAAGATCGGTTAATGTAACGTGCAGCATCGATATAATCACTCAGAACATGCTGAGAGATACGCATCTTCGCCTCCCACGGGTAAAGGTATTCTAGATCATCGAGAACAGCAATGATCTCAGAGAGTGCATGAGGGTTAAGGTTATTAATAGCCGTCGTTAGGTCCTTCGTAAATGTAGCGATGCCGCATCTTCGTGGAATGTACGATGAAATGTAAATCGTTCTAATTGCCTTCTGTTTTTGGGCCAGGGTCGTTACTAGACTGTCGTTGCGCATAAAGACTCCATAAGCGTGCCAAAACATGGCATGCCCTCCTATACTTACTCTTCTTATTATACTCCTTTCCGAAATTGTCAATGTGGATAAATTCACATTACAGCTAGATTCTGACATAACTTCATTAAAATGTAATAATGTCACCGCTTGAAATCCATTGAGCACATGCTTAAGATGACATATACTATCTTAGATGGCTTCTTTTAAGTTATTTTTCAATGCTCCCGCAACAACGTTCGCGCATCTTTTTAAACACTCACGAAAATGGTATATCATCATCTGTAGTGGAGGCATCGCTGGTCTCTTTATCATGTTCGTAGTGTACCAGAACATCCATGCTGAGCTATCCTTACAATCAGCTCGGCATTCGGACGATAAAGGCCAGCTGGGAACAGCGCAGTCGACACTTAACTCAACTAATCATCTCCTAGTGTTGCCAAGCTTGGTGAGCGGTCTCAACACAGAACAGGCCCGCAACAAGCAGCTCATCAGCAAACAGCACACTGAGGGTGGGGTCAACTCATCGCCAACAACTCAGATCAGTTCATCTGACAAGGGCTCTGCGACACCTCAAAAGACAACCCCTCAGCAAGCCATCAACAAAGGCGGCACGACTAAGGGTAATGCATCAACAAGTAAGTTGGGCGGTAGTGGTACTTCAAGCTCAACGGGAAGTGGCACTGGAGGTAGCGGAGGGACGACAGGCGGCAACACGACACCACCTCCGGGACCAATGGGCCATATTAGCGCTAGCCTTTCCGTGACGACGAGTGCCTACACGGCCTCTCAGTGTTCCATTAATCAGACAGTTCACTTCAGCGTTGATGGCAGTGGCAGCGTATCAGTCACTTGGAAGGTGCTGAGCAATCGAACGAGTGACTCCGTCTACAACCCGGTTACCTATAGCTTCAGCGCGGCGGGCAGTAATTCAGATAATGTTATCGCTGGCTGGCAGGGACTTGAGCCTGGCGACAGTTATCGTATTAGTGCCGTCGTCACCGACACTGCAGATTCGAGTATTACGACGACTGCAGGACCGTTTGTTGTCAGTTCATGCGCAGCACCACAACAACTCATGGTAGCAAACGGTACTTCCTATATGACACACATCACGCCCGGTACAATATCTAGCTCCCAGTATCATGATTCGATTTTTAGCAATGAGTGTAGCATGAGCTTCCAAGAACCTTTCAGTGTTGATGGAGCTGGTAGCGTACAAGCGGTATACGTTATTACGAGCGGCTCCTCAGGAGGTGCGACGCTCTACGGCAATACGCGCCATGACTTCCCGGGCGCCAGTAGTGACACCGATACATCCTACATCCGAATGCCGCATCTCAACAATGGTGATAGCTATACTATCAATGTCGCACTGTATGATCTCGCAAACCACTCTATCGTAGGAACAGCCGGGCCTATAACGAGTGGTTGTTCCTAGGTAAGTCGGCCATATTGGACTTCAGACCGAGGATATTATAAAGATTTCTCATCAGTATCGCCCATCTCGACGATACTGATGAGAAGCATGCAATACGGCTACTTCTTGCGAAGCTAGTTGATCTAAATAGAGTGGCTAAGTCGCAGAAGGTTCTTACCCGTTGGCTGCGCGACTAAGGTATTCTTGGCACCCTTACGCGCTCTTTAACTATTTGCTACCGTTATTTTTCTCTTGTATTGCCATACTGAAAGAGCATACATCACAACAAGAATACCGACACACCAAGCCATCGCAATCCATTCCTTACCGCCCAGAGTTCCAGTAGTAAGCAGTGAACGCATCGTCTCAATAATAGGAGTGAAGGGCTGGTTTTCGGCAAAACCTCGCAAAATTGGCGTCATGGACGACGTTGGCACGAACGACGGACTGATAAAAATAAGTAGCATCAGAATGTAACTGAACGAACTAGCACCTTCGGCCGATTTTGCCAATAAGCCAAAGAATATTGCCATCCAGGTTGTTGCTAGCGTGAATAGAGTAACTAACCCAGCAAACATTAGCCATTCGTTGAGCCCTGCGCTCGTTCTAAACCCGACTGCAAACGCTACGACTAGCACTAGTATAGACGAGAATAAGTTAGACAAAGTTGATGACATAACCTGTCCACCCAATACCGAGGAAGGGGCAACCGGCATAGTGCGGAAACGGTTGATGATACCTTTCTGTATATCGTTGTTCAGACGAAAAGCTGCATACGCAATACCACTTATCACCGTCAAGACAATGATTCCGGGAGTAATGAAATCGACATAGCTTACTGAACCAGTTTGCTCACCAAGTGCCCCGCCCAAAACATAGACAAACATAAGCAACAAGGCTATTGGCGAGATCACGACGGTGATAATCGTATCGGGGCTACGTAAAATATGCTTCAAACTTCTTTTAGCCATCGTCCAGGTGTCTTTAATTGTTTGCATCCTACTTTTCCTCCTTTTTATTGCCAATGAGCTTGAAGAATACATCGTCGAGCGTTGGTACTTGCTGAGAGAAGCTAGACGGTTCGAGCTTAGCATCACGAAGACAAATGAATAAATCTGCAATCTGTTTTGCATCACCGTTGGTTGCGACAGAGAGCGTTAGATCATCTTTCTTTGTTATTTCAAATGTTTTTTCAAGAGCACGCGTAGCGCTGTTGAGCTGCGTTTCGTCACCAAAAGTGAACTTAACAATATCACCCGGAACGAGCTTCTTCAACTCAGACGCAGTGCCCTTAGCTACAATCTTGCCCTCATGAAGTAGTGCAATAATGTCAGCCAATTCGTCTGCTTCATCAAGATACTGCGTTGTCAGAAATATAGTCGTACCACCTTTGGCAAGCGTCTTGATTGTCTGCCACATACTTTTTCGTGCCTCTGGGTCAAGGCCGGTAGTCGGTTCATCTAAAAAGATAACAGGTGGGTTGCCTATCAGGCTCATCGCTATATCAAGTCGACGACGCATACCACCAGAAAACGTTGAGGCGAGTCGGTCTGCGGCATCCGTAAGGTTGAACTTATTGAGCAACTCTTTGGCTGTTTGAACAGAGTCATTCACATGTCGTAAATCACCAATGAGCTCAAGGTTCTCACGGGCTGAAAGCATCTCGTCGACCGCAGCAAACTGTCCAGTCAGGCTAATGTGTCGACGAACTTCATCTGGCTGTTTATTGACGTCGAACCCACCGACCATCGCAGTGCCAGCATCGGCCTCAATCAGTGTTGTTAAGATATTGATAATTGTTGTCTTACCGGCACCATTACTACCGAGTAACGCAAAAACCGTTCCGCCGTCAACATCAAAATTGACACCTTTAAGAACGGTGTTCTTTTTGTAAGCTTTTTTCAACTCATGAACTGTAATTGCTGGTTCCATGTCTTCTCTTTCTATTTTCCGAGCTTTTTAGCAACGGCATTGTTTAGTTTTTCACGTAAGCCATCAATATGTGTTTTCTCGTCATGTATAAGCCCATCCACGAACACTGCAATGTCACCACTAGTAATTTCTGACACATGCTTGCCATCGGCGATACCTTTTTCAAAGCACTCAACTAAACGCTTAAACAAGTCACTCGGATCCGTCAGTCCCGTACCACCTTGCCAAACATAGTGTTTAATTTCGTTGTACACTATGCGGTATTCTTCTGGTAGTAGTTTGGCACGTGCTTCAACTACTTTCCACTCTTTTTTAGCTTCCAGATCGCCAATGATTTTACTTAGAAAGTCGTTCATATATCATCCCTTCAATTATTTATTAGATGAGTCCTTTTATACTTTTATGATGCATCACCCACTCTTCATACAATCTCGGTAACCTTTCCACCATGAATTCATTCAGAGAAACGACAGTCTCTAGAGAATCCCGTCGTACCGACGGGATATCTCCAATTAACTCAAGTCCCTCACGCGCCAAATCAGCCATTTGCTGGTATTCCGTTGAGTCAAAACCCATATTCTCTCGAGTCAGTAACGCGAGACTGATTAAATCGGCACGCGTGCCAGCTGGGCGTGATCTCTTGACGAGTGATTGTGCTTCTAATACCTTGACAGCACCGTTAATAGCACTGCGACTAGTGAGAAGTGCTATAGCTATATCATTGATTGATTGCGCTGCTGGTTGGCAGACGTATAGGTAGCCAATCAGCCGACCAGCTACAGGTGAAAGTCCATAACGCTCCGAGTAAAATCGTCCAGTATGATCGGCCATAATCAGTATTTTGTCTCTGTCCATGCTGCTAGGATACACAAAAATATGAAATGACGCAACATTGTGTTCTCTCATATTTGTTTTGTTGTAATAAGAACCAGAAGGTCTCGCTCCGCGTATGCCCATAGTATAGGCACGTACAAACTTGCAAAGAAAGCTTTCGAGTCGAGCCCAGCTAAGAGACAACTTACAACTTGCTAGAATTAAGGCGATACCTTGCCTAATTCACGAATATGCAATGCCTGTATAAAGCCCTCTGGCAAGCCATTGCGCAAACCCTCTTTAACAAATTTGTGCAGTGGCTCTTTGATAATCAGATAGTCCTCAAGATAGAGGTATAGGTCGATAAGAACAACCTCGTCAACCTGAGATAGCGTACTGCCCTTGGCCGTTATTGTTCGCATACTATCAAGCGCCTCATCTATTTCCGAGGGACGCGATACTAGTTGTGCCACGCTCACCACGACATCAGTATACGAAGCATTATCAGGCACATGCAAGGACTGACGGCTGATTTCCTTAAAGGCCCATCCTGCCCTCAGGAAAAAGATACCCACAAGCAAGTACCACGTGAGGCCAATATGATATACCGAGTAACCCGCATTGAGGAAATAGCTCTTTGCGATAAACTCCTGCGTTGTGGCTACGGTAAGCGTACCCATTGCTACAGTAGTCCATGCCATCGCCTCTTTGTGAATCGGACCTATAATCTGGCGGATATGGCGTGCCTCCAACGCAGCAGCCGCACTAAAAATACCACTTAAGGCCAGCGGAGCGAAGGTCATATCGAACATGAGTTCGGTGTCGGTTACTTTTGGATGTGGCAGTACCATAACGATCAACACCAATATCGTCGAACCAACCAACACAGAAATAAATGAGCTCAACCACTGATCTGAGCCTAACAGCTTCATAAATTTGCGCATTCCGACATACATACAGCCCGTACCGATAACATACGGCGTAGAGACAAGCACAACCAAGCCGTGGATTAACTGTGCTAAGCCGCTCACAACACCGCTACCGATATTGAATATAACAATGCCGGCGGCAAGCCAATAATAGGCCGTCTTTAGGCCACTTTTAAATGTTTTTAGACTAGACAAAAAGTACCACAGAGCTATAGTCTCAGTAATAGTAGTAGCAAATCCGGCAAAAATAGCATAGCTCAAGCCCATCGCGTTTGCCGCAGGGAACAGGAAAAAGGCAGATGATGAGATTAAGCCTATTAACACTAGCAGTAAAAAAAACTTCTTATTTACATTCATGTCCTTCTCATTTCAGGTTATTAACCATAAGTGTAACCACAACATGTGAAGCGGTCAACTATGCAAAGCTACAATCCCTCGACTTTCCTCAAACTGCCGAGAATGTCCTCTCAATATCGGACAGATTGAGTGCCTTTTACCTAGCCGCTTACATCTTCACAGCTCGTGCCCTAGCAGATATAGACCCATGCACCGCTACTTATCATGAATCTCCAGTTTGCGTCCGGAGTCGCTCAAATATCCTGTGGCATAAAAGAAGATCACAGAACCTGGTTGAGCGCGACGGTGTTAATGTTGCGAGTTTTATACTGACATCGATGAGAGGAAGATAACAGCAGCAAGATAACAGGTTTAAAGATTAACTCAAATAAAAAGATGTCCATTTCTGAAACACTTTCACATCTTGAAATCTATCATAGTGCACCACATTGACCCGTTGTGGAAACGTCCTAGAGCCAAGTATGGCATTGATGTACGAATAACTACTCAATCTCGGCTGGGCCTACTACAACAAAGAAATACACGTTGCGGAGCTGAAATAGAGAAAAGCCAGCGGCATTCTCAATGAAGATAGCTCCAATAATCTCGCTCAAAACTCTATATATAGCCAAGCTAGTGCCTAAATCCCGCAACGAAATCGTTAATTATTGCCGCAAGCTCATCTGGATGGCTGATCATCGCTAAATGACCACTAGCAATATCAACAACTTGCACAGCAGGTAATTGTTTTGCCATTCGCGCTTGCTGCGATGGAAGAGTTTGCTTGTCGTCGATTGTACGAACATACAGGTACTTTGAAGGCGGCAATGGACTGGCTGAGGTTTTACCAACGTACAAATCAATGGGTTCTGGAGTGAAAGCGCCGACAATACCGGCCGTTTGTTCATCGTTAAGATCATTGCAGAGGCCTTTTCGAATAGCTGCCGCTGGCGGCTTTGTTCCTGCAATTTTAAGTACAATCGGCATAATAACACTTTGCGGAAAGGGGAGTGTGCTGGCGAAAGATTCTCCAGGTGCTGGTATAGTAGCACTGACAGCGACAAAACCAGCCATTTTGCCTCCCAGCTTGCGAGAAAGTTCAACCCCCACCACGCCGCCCAGCGAGTGCGCGACAATGGCATATCGTGTTGCGTTCAATTTTTGCGTTTGCGTTAAAGCGTCTTGGACGGCATCATTGAGAGTCGTAGCCTTATCTCGATTGTATGTCAATGCCACACTCGGCACTTCAGCCTTCGCCCGTACGTTGTCCCAGATATTTGGGTTCAATCCTGCGCCGCTAAGATATACGATTGCTGTTTGAGGCAAGTTGCTTTTGAGGTTCATTACCTAATTATATCACCCTCCAATTGGAACAATCGCTCAGAAGTTAACGAAGTAACTGATAAGATACTAGGCGAATAATGCCCTCATTGAGAGCCAGGAAATTAGCAAGTACTACCCTCGCAGCATACGCACATAGCCAGAACGAGCGTACAGCACATGAACAACATAGATGGCATCTCTGTTATAGCGGCACACGACCAAATAGTTATCAACAATCAGATAGCGGCAGTTTTTCTAGGCGAATATCTACTGCCATCATTGACACTCGCAGCTCTGGAAAGTTGGTCAGCCGTTGCATACATTGCAGTATCTTTTTGTGCCATATTTTGTGCAGCTACGGTATTAGCGAGGTCATTTTGAATATACAAGAATAGTTTTTAAATGTCCTGCTCTGCCGCAAGCAGCAGGCGTAGCTTCACAGTGATATGCCTAGTTTTCGTGCAACGTCAGTAACTGACATCATAGCATCAGTGGCTGCGTGCGCTCCTTTTTCGATTTAACATACAAGTATCTCTATGGTCGTTTCCCGGTCATAGTTATCGATTTTTGAGATGACATACATACTGCGACCATTGACGCCATATATCTGAGCCACTAGCAAACTTGTGATGCGATTATTGAGCTCGTTCAAATCTATTATTATGTAGTATAGTGAGGATAGGAGATCTGATTTCGCAGGAATTAAGCGGCTGCTCGTTTTATCTTTTATGTCCTCAAAATAATTGAACAAAAACACCCCGTTTTACAGGAGCGTTCTACTGGATCTGAGGTTGCCGTTAAGGAGCCTAAACTTTTGAGCGGCAAGATATGGGGTGACGATTGGACAAGAGACAAGAGAAATTCGCACTTTGCTTGATGCCGAAGCGAAGCAGCCATAACATCTTACTCAGCGAGAAATAATTTAACCAGATAACAGATGAACGTTAGTCGATTTGAAAATGTAATACCTCAGAAATCGAACAATGTTAGCGGAAAGTGCCACGTTTAGGGTTAGATAATAAAGCGTTGAGTTGTAGGTTAGACGTATATAACATACAATGTCATAATAAAGTAACGGAGTACCGTGATGTCAAAGACAAACCCGGCCAGGACACTAGAGTGCTTACGAAACACAGAAGAAAGACCTTATGATCTATATCTTAAACTTCTCAGAGATCATGGAGTAGTGTTCTTAGATGGCACGGTATACCTTGATCCCAGAAAGCTTGGTCTAGCTGCAGCAATGTCTCCGACTCGTGCGGGAAATGAGATGGTTTTTCGTGGCGTGAGAGATCGAAAAGGAGATCCAAACGATGGCGGTCAAGGCTTCATAGATAAGGGAAGCTTATTTACCCTAGATGCAACTGGCAATGCCAAGAGAATCGTAATCGACGGCTCAAAAGAACAAGCACGGCTACTTCAGACAAAACTGGAACCCGGAGAATATGTGGAGCTGGAGGAGGAGGATCCGACGCTTGTTGAGACGACTGACGCTCAAATGTATCTCGCATACACACATGCCTGGGCTCAGGTCGAGAATACTTTCGTAAAAGATCATGAGGGATCTCCCACCGACCCGATGCAACAAGTCGTTCTGGACTATAAGTTCACAGTTGGACTTGCAAAGCGCGTAGGTCCTAGTCACTTTGTCGAGCTAGAGTCGCCTCTTGGATGGGGTACGAAGGAAGTGGCCTTCGATCAGGAAAATGGAAGTGTAACTTATGAACAAGCCTACAAGCCTGACGGCACTATTACCTCAACGATTGCATACGCAAGAACGCCAGACGGGATCGAGGGAGAGTGGACAGACCAAAAAATAACGTTAGTTCCCTATGAAGCAAAAAAGAGATTCGAGCGTGAATATCCACCCGAAGATCCGGCTACACCCGATTGGATACGGTGGTATTGGATTAATCGACATGCTTCTCCCGCGTACACCCTCAGTAGCAATGAATTCCAAGTTGACCCTGAAGGTGAGCTAGATGATGGCCTTAAACTTAATCTTGTACTCATCAGTGCACGATCGGAGTCAACAATAGGTCCTGACGGCACGGAAGTGATGGGGCCATATTCCGTTGGGATGGCACTAAAGATTGCTAAATCCACACACGTACAACCTGATAATGCTGCTAATTCCGATGAAGGTGAGTTCGTATGGGTTAGTCCCCTTCCGTTATTTATTGACACTCATCCAAACGCAGGAACAATCACCTTTGGTTGTCACTACGAGAATGGGGTATTTTCATATCATAGGGGAGATTATGAATCATGCACAACAGAGCTAACCGATGAAATGCTCCGTAGCCAACTGCCGCCCATTAGGCAAATCAACGACTACTGGCAAAGGCTACAGCAACAGAAACGAGCAGCCAACGGTGAGTATGGTGCAGTCTCTCAGGTCAAGAACCGCTTTACCATCGGTCACGCTGCAGTTACATCAAGTGTCGCGTTCAAAGAATCAACTTAAAACCCCTCAGTAGTGGCACAAGGAGGATTTTATGTATCAAACGATGTGACTTCTGTCTGTCATCACACTAGCTGTGACCTCGTTAGCCCCGGCTCGATACAGCTCCCTGCCCGTCCTAGACTAACAAATTGCGCTCCGTTAAATCACTTGCAGCATACACCGTTTCTCTCGAAATGAAATCCTAACGAGACAACGACGCTACAACCATTGCTGTTTCTAGATAGAACGATAGATCTCTACATTTCAGCCCTGCACACAAGATGAGCAGCGTCGGAGACTTATTTCCTATTGTTCGCCTGGCGAGCTACCGTCGTCCAATTGTAGACTGGCTCCTGATACAGTAAATGGAGCACCTCCTGTCTTGAATACCCCTTCGTCTCCAGGCTCGTTAATACTCCTGTCCATCGTGCCAAATCACGTTTATACTCCTCGTCAAACACAACATCAACAGCCTCCTCAACGACGGACCGTTCTATGGTGATTTCAGAGCGAGAATAGTTCGACTCTAGAATTTCAATATCTTCCGCTAGACCTTCCTGGAGGTAATCAGGAAGATCTTTTAACCGTTCGTTAAGACGCCCGCGATAGTCGTAGACTGCTTTCTCAGTGAGTGAATAATAAATGTCGCTAGAACTTGTGCCGTCGGAATAGAACGCGAGTATCTCGTCCCGTGCAGCAGCATCAATCCCCAAATATTGACGTTCTTGCCTCACTAAGCTTTGTACTATCAACCTCAGTGCTTGTTTAACAGGTAATCCTTTTTCTAGAATACCTGCAATAAAGCTAGCTTCATCGTTTCGTTGTTCAATCGGAATAAAAAGTTTATTGATCAAGTGCTGTTGCTCATGGATAAGAACTTTATCTGCTATCTCCAAAGGAGCATTCCCACTTGCGTCTTGAGTAACTTCTATTCGATGAGCGGTCTGTAAAAGCCGTGGTCCGTTCTCACCAATGATTACCCCATCCAATTGTGGAACTTTCGACATAGCCAGAGTAGCGCCTTTTGTTAGGCTAGCCTGTATAATCGCCTCCTCGTCTTGTGATCCGGTATATATTTGCGCGTAATCTCGTTCGTCCCAACAGCGGAAAGCAAGCATCATTGGTCCAACAATCACGTCTACTTTTCCATGAGGCATCGTTCCTATGCACGCTGCATATAATTCAGCATCATTAGGATACTCACGACGGTAATAGGTGACAGCAAAATGCTTGTGTTCGTATTCGGTGAGTGCACGGTCAAATGCCTCCAGTTGCCGTTTGGACAATCTATTGGTAGCCGCCGATTCAGCTACCTTAGCCCACAAGATTGCACTTTCTATATCCGAAGAAGCCTGTATGCTATCGTTAATATCTTGAAGGATGGTCGCGATACCTTTTCTTTGCTCAGTAAGACGTTGTCTATACAGCTTAATTCTCTCCCTAATGATGTCATGCTGTTCAGGAAGGGAAAGCCTTTCTTCATCAATACTTAATTCTCTGATATTTCTTAATTCATCCACGGGAGAGAACGCCGTATACTGCAATACTTCGTCAACTCTCCTCACTGTATCTTCTTCGAATATTCCCTCCAAATTAAGCAGCCCCTCGTCATTCAGCGCGTCACGATCATGACTCTTATAAACGAGGCGTGCAGACGACTCTTGATCGCTCAATAATCCCTCCAAAGATCTATCGATGAGTTGGTCTGGTTTACTCTCCATTTGATTATTATACCACTCGATAAACTAGCCCCATCGGCCCAACCCTTCCAGGAATCACGCCAACTTGCGTAAAATACTGCGCAAGTATCCGAATTCGAACCTCATGAGACTAGCTGCAAACATACACTTGCAGGCCTCATGTCCTGAGAAAAGAGCCAAGTCTTACTATAATTCTACCTTGCTGTATTCAAACTAAAACACCCCGTTTCACAGGAGTGCTTACTGAATTGACTTTCTTGTACTCATGGTGCACCACATTGACCTGTCGTGGAACACCTTGGAGCCTAGTTTAGTTTTGATGTATCAAAAGTTAAGCGATTTAGGTTGGACTTACTATAATGTCGGAATACATATCGTCGAACCCAAAGTTGGAGGCGAAGAAAATATTATATTGCTAGGATCTTTTTACAAGTCGACAGGGCTATAGAGACTCTCGGATTCTCCATAAAACCAGGCCCATACTTGGTCGCCATACGAGAAGTGCCACCATTCAGGCTTACAACTTGCAAAACCAGCGTCTAACATAGCCTGCAGGAGAATCTGGCGGTTATCTTTCTGTGCTTGAGTTAAGTCGGAATAATAGATAGACGAAGCATCGGTATCATCATTCATCTTGCTACCGAAATCAACAAGTTCGCCAGTCGAAGTATCGAGCAATTCAACATCAACTGCCGCACCGCATACATGCGGGGGTAATGTAGTCGCTGGATCACTTACAAAATCACGCGCATGTTCAAGTGCTTCTTCATCTGAAATGTCGGGATTATTCTTTTTATAGTCATCAGCGCACTCGATTAGGATTCTTTTTTGGACTTCAATAGGACGGTGGCCGGCTCGTATGACAAGTTTGTACTTATCATCAAGTAAAGCTGCTGCGACTTCAAGTCTACGTGCAACTTCAGGTCTGACATATACACCGTCGTATTCGGGATGCTCTGCGATATAGTCAGCGTATCGCTTACCTTCCCAATCATTCTCGAGCGTCCAGCATGGTTCAATTTTTAGTTTCCCATTGTCGCTAATCTTTACTAAGGAGTCATTAACGCCAATAGACTGGTACTTTGAAAAATCGATTCGTTCGGTACTTTTTGATTTCTCTATTTTTTCTTGCAAATTCATATTTCTTATTATATCAGATACAAACGTAAAAGTGTTCCACGTTGATGCTCATAAGTTTGAGCCGTGGAACACTTTTTATCTGTAATTCAATTTGGTGCGCGAGAGAGGACTTGAACCTCCACGAGCGCAATGCTCACCAGCCCCTCAAGCTGACGCGTCTACCAATTCCGCCACTCGCGCATGGGCTATAACTCGATAAGTATAGCTTACTCAAGGGGTTTTGTAAACAGATTTCTGTTGCACACTCCAATTCAGAACATTGTCGTAGCGGTCATATGCCGAGATCCAGGTAGCATTTGGGTCAACCGCCGTAACGTGCTTATTGTACACATATTCCGCCACTGGTTGATACAGACCTATCGCAGGTACATCATCAATCCATTGTCTAGCAAAAGCTTTATACTTAGCGTTACGAAGAGCAGGCTCAAGACGTGATCGAGCACTAGCCAAAGCGTCATCCGCCACCTTGTTTGAGTAATCGGAGAAATTGTAACCACTCGTGCCTACTTGTGATGAATGCCAGTATGCATAGACATCTGGATCGGCACCAATGAATAGCTCATACAGTAGCACATCGTAACTACGCGGTTGCAGAACTCCTTGCACAAAGTTAGCCGTCGGATCAGTCGTATTGATAATGGTCGTATTCACCTCGACACCTAATTTTCGCCATTGTCCGGCCAGACTCTCGAGAGCCTTTTCATACTGTGAATTTTTGGTTGTCACCACGTTAAGAGAAAGTCGCTGACCACCTTTTTCACGCACCGAACCCTTTAATAGCCAGCCATCACTATCCAACATTTGAGCAGCTTTCGTTGCGTTATAAGCAGCAGGATGCGGCACGTCAGCGCCAGTCACTTGTCCATTAATAAATGGCAGGCTTAATGATGGCACGGCAATAGGAAGCGACATCCTAACTGCCATCGTATCAGTTCCAACTTCAAGTGCTTGACGAACTGCTTTATCTTGAAGTATTGGCGTAGTCGTATTAAACAACGCATAAACACCGCTGTTCACTGGCTTACTCGCAATCGTATAGTTTGAGGAGTCAATTTGCGAAACATTAGCACCGCCTAGACCGGAGGCTGCATTTACTTCACCTGTTCGAAGTGCTGCCGTAATAGCATCCTGAGTATCATACGTATGAATCTCAAACCTGCTGACAAGAGGTAGCCCACCGTAATACTTGTCAAACGCAGTCATGTGTACCACCTTACGCCCACGCGTATCGTCGAGAGTCTGCAGCAAGCTAAAACTAAATGGGCCACTGCCAATCGGAGATCGACTAAAGGTGTTTTCGCGAACAGCGCCAGGCGCGACTTGTCCTAAGGTATGTTCTGGTAGTACAGCGAACGTGAGAGCGTTCGGAAACGCTGCATATACAGCAGGCAGTTTAAATTGCACCGTCGAATCATCAAGTGCCGTTACGGTTATATCCTGCCAGTTAACACGTAGTGGTGATCGTGTCTCAGGGTTTTTAATAAGATTAACTGTAAACGCGACGTCCTTAGCTGTTAACAAACTACCATCATGCCATTCAACATTCGGACGTAGCTTGACCGTATAAACCGTATTCGTCGTGTCAACCGACATGCTCTGAGCCAGATCGCCATGAAGATGACCTGTCGTATCGTAGGTGTAAAGGGACGAAAATAGTAAACGACTAGCTGCAACCTCTGCATCACTACTTGCATATAGTGGATTTAGAGTGTCGATTGGACCGAGTGACGCCTCGGCGTACGTGCCGCCTTGAGCTGCCGCGACTGTTTTATAACTATTTTGAAACCAAACAAATTGTGCACCGACAGCAATGATCATTGCACCTACAAGAAGCAGCCACGCAATAATATGACGACGTACGTTACGAATATTGTCGAGGCGCGTTACAATAAACTTGCGTGCATGTCGCACAGTCGCACCCTCAGCCTTTTTTACTCGGCGTGAGATCTTTTTACTATCAAATGACAGATTTTGAAACTGCCTCCACCCTCGTCCGTCGTCTGCCATATATCTTCTTTCTAAAGTTTAAATGCTGGCAAAAGCAGCCCTACTAAGATCGATAGCACAAACAGAACTGCAAGAACAATCGTTACCTCAAAGAGATTCTTATCAAGACCACGGCGGGTCGTGTATAGTTCACCTGAGCTGCCAAAACCAGCTCCAAGGCTAGCACCTCGTTGTTGTAGTAAAATTGCAATAATCATTAAAGCAGCTGAACCTACGGTTACGATCTGCAAAATGGAATCTATGTTCATATTCTTTCCTCTCGGTGGCGCGCATACTGAAGCTCGAGTGCGCTACTTACTATATAGTTTACCAAACTTAGGACAATTCCCGTAAGGACTGAGTTCCAAAATGTCATTTGGAGACCTGGTGCAAGCTTAAGGGAGATATATACCATAAAGCCATTTACAATAATCGTAAACAGCCCTAGTGTTACCAGAATCGCCGGTAATGACAGAATGATGACAACTGGGCGTAAAATTGTATTTACCAGCGAGAATATAAGTCCCGCAAACAAGAATACCGATACGCCCGTAGTGAATTCGGTGTTGTTATACCCTGTTCCAAAAATCCGTACTGCTACCCATAGACCCATCGAATTGAGAATCCAACGTAGCACAAACACAAAAAATTGTTTCTTCATAAGCTACCTCTACTATAGCGATACTTTACAAATCTGTCGAGAGACGAGCACTGAGGTTAGTCCGACCTTTTTCGGTCACAAGAATATCATCCTCTATACGAACGCCAATGTTTTCTTCAGGAATATAAATTCCAGGTTCAACTGTTAGAAGCATGCCGGACTCGAATAAACGCGGCGCACCAAGCGCCTCATGAACATCGATGCCTAGACCGTGACTAACTGCATGCGGAAAGTAACGGTGAAATGCCTTATCATCGCTTTTATCTTTCATAAGCCCTAGGGACAACAGCGCGTCGGTCATGATGCGATCGACATCCCGTTGATACTGCTCAACCGAAACATCAGGACCAAGTAGCCGTATGATTTCTTTTTGCGCCGACTGAACAGCTGCGTGCACCTCGACCTGCCGTTTCGTAGGGTCGCTAGTTGCGTATGTACGTGTTATATCTGCCGAATAACCATCCAATCTTGCACCAACGTCCATAAGGAGTAATTCGCGCTTTTTGATCTTTGCCTTGTTAGCATCGTAATGCAACGTACAGGCATTGCCGCCACACGCAACAATAGGATCATACGCATGACCCTCACCCCCTTTCTTACGGAAAAAATAAGAAAATTCCGCCTCTAACTCGTATTCGTGTGACACGTCGCTCAGGGTTTCCTTGACGAGCTCAAAGGCATCTACCGTAAGGCCAATGACTTTTTTCATGCGAGTAATCTCAATCGGCTGCTTAATAGCGCGCAGTTTTGCAAGTTCTTTACGGCAATCCTGCACAGAATTAAACGTCCGATCTAGCATCTCGTACATTTTGTGACCAGCAGGGTTTAAAGAGAAATCGAGATATTCAGCGTACGGCTGTTCGCCGAGGCTATATACAACGCTATGTTTTTTCGCAAGATCACGGAGCATGCTCTTGGCATCGTCCACCATAATAACCTCGTCCACTCCACTCGTTTTCTTTGCATCTTCCAGAGACAGACTACCATCAAATATTTGATGAGATTTGCTCAGCTTTGGAGCCACAAGCCAGCTTTTTCGTCGCGTACCGTCTACAATAAGCCACCAGTCTGGCTGCTCAATACCAGTTAGCCACCAAAAATTAGCTTCTTGCTCGAATGCAAACGGCATATCATTGCCGCGTTGCATACCGGTATATGCCGAGAGAACAATCAATCCACCTTTAAGTTTTGTTATCAATCGGTCGCGGTTGGCAGTAAAGAATTCATCCATCTTTTTTATGATACACCTCTTATGGTAAAAATTGCACCATCCGGGAAGAGGCTATTTTACAGTGACGTAATAATTCATGCCGTACGTACTACCCCATTTTTGGGAACTCGACGTAAACCCGGCAACTGATCCGGCATCACAAAGCGCATCGATCGTACTGTCGCGTCGAGATTGAGTCTCTAAGTGAGCAAACACGTACGTAACTGGGGCGCCATTAATTGTGCAGGTAGCTTTCATATACGCCGTCGTGCTACCATCTGCGGTAGAACAGGCCCCTCCGGAGCTCGTTACGCAGCCCGAGGGATCCACAATGATATTACTCAGAACACCCGAATTCTTAAGACACGTGGCAATAGTAGCTGGAAAATATGCGTCAGGCCCCTGGTTGAACCACCCATTACCTAGACCCGTATATCCACAGTGGTTTCCGCTGCCATCCGTACTAGTAGAGTCTACATAGTTATTGTTTTTAATAGCGTACGCTGTGAGAGCCGAGGAAATCTGTTGCAAATCACTCTTACGAGTATTATCACGCGTCGATCTAACATAACCGGGATACGTAACAAGGACGACGCTCGCTAAAATAATAATAACGACAACCACAATAAGAAGCTCTACAATCGTAAAACCATTTTCTCGCCGTCGCAATATTTCTCTTATGCCCATCGTGATACCCTTCGTTACCACGACTATAGCATAAGCATTGTTAGTCAGACAAATAGCGTTTTAAAAGCTGTGCTTTAGTCACACCTATAGCGTCAGCAATTTGCTCAGGTGTAGCCTTTTGCACACCTCGAAGACTTCCAAACGTTCGGATAAGTTTACGACGCGTTGCCGGGCCCACCCCTGGAATATCCTCCAAACTACTGGCTGTTTGCTTAGCGCGTTTTAACACGGTGTGGTAGCTAACCGCAAAACGATGAGATTCGTCACGTATTCGCTGAAACAGTTTGGTGACGTCGGAGTAGGTCGAGACGACAGGCGCCCCGCGGAGATTGCGTGAATGCGATGAAGCGTTCACCTGTCCTGCATGAAGATTAACGATTAAATACTGGCCAGAGTCGACGACCACCACGCCCGGGATAGGGTCACGCAAAAGCTCCATTAGTTTTTCCGTTTTAATATTGGAACGGGTTTTATGAATTATTACCTCTTCCTCACGCTTGGCTATACTAATCATAGGAATAGTTATGTCTCGCTCTTCGGCTGCTTTTATCGCAGCATCAAGCTGGCCCTTACCACCGTCAATTAAGATAAGATCCGGCTTACCCCATGCCTTCAGGTTTTTTTCACTTAATCTTCGCTGAAGTGTTTCATTCATATTGAAATAATCATCATTATGTTCGATGCGTGTTTTAAACTTACGATAGTTCGCCCGATCGCTCACACCATTCGTGAACACTACCATACTCGCCACCACGTTCGTGCCGCTCATGTGCGAAATATCATAGCCCTCAATTCGAGCTGGTACTTTAGAAAGACTAAAAAGATCACGCAGATCGCTAAGGGCCCTGTCTTTACTAATATCCAAAAACTCTTTGTCGCCGAACATAATCCGACGCTGCAGCTCCCCAAGATCTTGCAACTTATTGCGAAGCTGTGCAGCTGCTTCAAAATCATGTAGCAACGCTGCGGTCTTCATGTCACGCTCTATTTCTTTAGCGAGTGCCTTACGTCCGCCTTCCATGTACTTAATAAGTTTACGTAGAGTTATTTTATACTCATTACTCGATATGCCAGGCCGTGGACTTAATCCAATATGCGCATCAAGATCGGGTCGCTCACCTAGACGAGGTGGCTTAGTGTAATATGGAAAAACCTTGCGTAAATACCGTAACGCTTTCTTAACTGCGAATCCGTTATAATACGGCCCAAAATATTCTGCCCCGTCATCTGCTGGATTGCGCGTGAAGCTAACGAACGGCCATTCGTTTTTCATATCGATCCGCACAAACATTTGCGATTTATCATCACGCAGCAAGATATTAAACCGCGGCATGTATCGTTTGACCATCTCACTTTCTAAAAAGAGTGCGTCGATCTCGCTCTCGGTTTCTATCCAATCAGTATCTTCAATCTCGGCGACAAGTGCTCGTGTTTTAATATCCATATCTCGCTGCGACTGAAAATATTGCCGTACGCGGTTTTTTAGCACCGCCGCTTTGCCTACATAAATAATCTCGCCTGTTTTTGACTTATGAAAATATACGCCAGGACTGCGAGGTAGGGTTTTTAGCTTAGCTTCTAATTGTTTATTCACTTTCACTAGTATACAGCCTTCCAAAATTATGATGAAGATGCCTGTTGAAAGTTTCAGAAAAAAGTGAAACAATGAAACAAAGCATAAGCGGAGATACCATGACGACGATTATTAAAGCAGCGGGGCTTACAAAACGTTACGGCGATTTTACCGCCCTTAACCGACTCGATTTAGAGGTAAAAAAAGGTGAAATCTTAGGCTACCTTGGCCCGAACGGCGCCGGTAAAACAACCACTATTCGCCTTCTACTCGGCCTTATAAAACCCTCTGAAGGATCAGTCAAGGTTTTTGATAGAGACGCAACACATGATGCCGCAAAACTACACCACATGATTGCCTACGTACCAGGTGAAACCAGCTTTTGGCCAAATATGACGGGTGCCGAAGCATTGAGATTTCTTGCAAACATACATGGCAGCTCGAATGACGATTACCAACTTGAACTGATTGAAAAGTTCAAGTTCGACCCTAATAAGAAAATCCGCAGCTACTCTAAAGGAAACCGCCAGAAGATCGCCTTAATTGCCGCTCTCGCATCAAAGGCTGATCTGCTTATTTTTGATGAGCCAACAAGCGGTCTCGACCCAGTCATGGCAAAGGTATTCCGTGACGAGGTATTAAAGGCAAAAAAAGAAGGCCAAACCGTTTTTCTGTCTTCACATATGCTTGAAGAAGTCGAAGAGCTCTGCGACCGCGTGGCCGTTTTGCGTGATGGCGAGCTAGTCGAACTCGGTACACTCGACCAGCTTCGTCATCTTTCGGCGATTACGGTCGATATGACCTTTGCAGCTACTCCACCCGATTTCTCACACGTTAAAAATGTAAGCAATGTACTCGTTAACAATAAACATGTACAGTGCAGTGTCAACGGCTCAATCGACGATTTACTAGTCGCGGCCGCCAAGGCGGAGCCTCTTAGCTTTTTAAGTCGTAAACCATCACTCGAAGAGCTGTTTCTGGCCATCTATGATGGGGGCAACAATGAAAAGTAAGCGCCTTTCGCCAGCGAATGCCTTGCGCCGGTTCGGCTTTAAACAGGCGTTGAAGGGCGCGCTTATCGTAGGAATTCTCGCCGGGTTTATGGGCGGGTTGCAAGAATACGCCTACACTACCAGCTATCCCGATCCCATCTCACGCGCACAATTTAAAATAACCCTCGAAGCTGCGCCAGCGCTTGGCATCATTTACGGTGACCCGAGCGATCTGCCCTCGCCTGCCGGCTACATGGCATACCGAAGTGGCATGTTTCTCGCCATGATTGCGAGTATTTGGAGCCTTATGACTGTTACGCGCTTACTACGTGGTCAAGAAGAAGATGGTCGTTGGGAGCTTATTGCGGCGGGCGGAACAACGTCAAAAGGCGCCTCGCTCCAGGTATTTACAGGTTTCATGGCCACACTCACTCTTGCGTTCGCCATAGCGGCCATTGCCATGACTAGCACCGGACTCCTACATGGCGTCGATGCGCCAGGCACTGCCGGGTTACTTTTAAGCCTAGCTGTTTTCGCACCAGCCGTTATGTTCGCGACACTTGGTTTTTTGGTCAGTCAGCTATCGGTTACTCGGCGTCGCGCATTGGTATATGGCCTTGTTCCGCTTCTATTCTTTTTTGTTCTTCGTACGCTCGGTAATACCATCCCTGACCTGTCTTGGCTTAAAAACTACACACCATTTGGTTGGCTGGAGGTTATGAAGCCAACGACCGATCCTCACCTTGTATGGCTGCTTCCATTTCTTATCATTTCAGTTATTCTTGTACCGTTTGGTGCATACCTTATTACAAGACGCGACCTTGGCGAAGGCACACTTAAGGAATCAACCACCGCAAAACCCCACTATCAACTACTCAGTTCTCCATTTGCATTGGCGCTTCGTCAAAACAGCATTAGTTTTATAAGTTGGGGCATTGGGGCGTTATTTCTCAGTGCACTCATGGCGCAGATATCAAGCATTGCTGCCAGCGCCGTGAGCGATTCACCATCACTCAAACGAGTAGTTGCACAGCTAGGCGGATCAGATAATATAGCTCTCGCCTTTATTGGCGCCGGCTTCATCTTCCTTGTCGTTATTTTGCTTTTAATGGCAACATCCAGCATGGGCTCTGTTCGTAATAGTGAAGCTAAAAATGTTCTCGATAACATACTAGTACAACCCGTTCGACGAAGTAGCTGGCTTATCGGTCGCCTCACGCTCGTTCTCAGTGCAACGGTCGTCATTTCCCTGCTAGCGATGACGGCGACGTGGGCCATGGCAAGCGCGCAACATCTTTCGGTCGAACTTGGTACACTCCTTGCTATTGGCATAGCACTAACCGGAACAGTTCTCCTAACTATCGGGTTTGGTACGTTACTGTATGGACTTGCGCCACGGTTTACGACTATTGGGATGTACGCTGTTATTATTTGGTCGTTCTTGATCGATATGATCGGATCAGTCGTAAAATTAAACGATTTTGTTACGAATAGCTCACTATTTCACTACATTTCTATTTCTCCAACTATTGCACCGGACTGGAAAACGTTCGCTTGGCTAGCTGCTGTTGGCGTTACTCTGATGGCTGCTGGTATTATCATCTTTACAAAACGTGATATTATCAGCGAATAATGCAGCCTGAGTTTGATCAATTTATTTCAAAGATGGAAACGTTTGGCATCACTGCTGGCATGCCGCCAAGCGTGTCGCGCATGCTCGCCTACTTAACCGTATGTCAACCTGCGCAGCAAACCGTCGAAGATATTCGCGATACTATAAGCCTGTCTGCAGGCGCTATCAGTGAGGCACTAACCCTACTGAGAAGTATCGGATTGGTTGAACGATTTAAAAGACCAGGCGATCGTCACTTTTATTACCAATTAGACCCAGACGGTTGGCGCAAGGCTACAGTAAGAAAATTCAAAGCTATGGATGAAGGTGTCGCAATCGCCAAAGAGGGCCTCGAACTACTTCCGAACGACCCACGGCTCCAATCTATGCACGAAATGTATACCCTCTTTAGCCGTGAGTTTGCAAACTTTGCCGAGCGCTTTAAATAGGCATATACTGAAACTATGACAGAAAAGAAAACCACCGAAGAATTTACAGTTAACGGCGAAGAGCTGCTAGCCAAAGTTAAATCACTTATTAACGAAGGTAACATCCGCCGCATTATCATTAAGGACGATGCTGGTAAAGTGCTTGTAGAGTTTCCTCTCACATTTGGCGTTGTAGGTGCTCTCCTCGCTCCCGTACTTGCTGCCGTTGGCGCAATTGCCGCACTCGTTACAAAATGTACAATTATTGTTGAACGACGCGACGCCTAGGTTATTTTTTACGAAGATCTACAATAATCTTTTCGACTTTGTCGTTCATTTGTTCGTGAATATCAATTAAAAACTCAATCTGTTCGGGTGTACATTTTTGCATAGTCCGTTCAAACGCTTGACCCATCGGACAATAGAGATCACGAACTTTCTGACTTTTTTCTTCGTCTTCGATTGGCATTAAAAACACACGGCGACGGTCATGAGGGTCACGAGTACGGCGTACTAGACCTGCTCGTTCAAGCCGATCTACGATACCCGTAATAGCACCCGTCGTCAGGCCACAGTAGCGTGCCAGGTTACCCGCACTCATTGGCTGATGTCGGCTGATGATGTCCATCGATTCAAATTCTGTCGCGCTGAGACCAATTTTGTCTGCAACAGCATTGGTATGGAGAACAGTCAGCGTGCCAGAGCGTTGCATTGATTGGTTCAGTTCCTCTATAAGGTCTTTTTTAGATTTCATGGTTGACGCAGCTTTCGATTTATCTTACAATCTAAGATAATTATAAACTAAACTATTTTATACTATAGATAGGAAAATAACATATGTCAACCGAACATCCCACCGATTCGGCGCAGCATCATGCGAGTAAGTTCACCAGCAGGCAACGAACTATTGCACTGATTATTGTCGCCCTCGCATTTGTGATGGACCTTCTCGACAACACTATTGTCAACATTGCCATCCCATCAATTCAAAGTAACCTTGGAGCAAGCTATGCTTCAATCCAATGGCTCATCGCCGGCTACTCATTATCATTCGCCGTTCTTCTTATTACAGGCGGGCGCATGGGTGACGTATTCGGTTATAAAAAACTGTTCATTACTGGTGTGGCCGGGTTTACCCTCGCTTCATTGCTAAGCGGTATGGCCTGGAACACAGAAGTGCTCGTTGGAGCCCGACTGATACAGGGCGGTATGGCCGCGCTTATGGTGCCGCAGGTTATGTCACTCATGCAGGTGATGTTTAAACCGCATGAACGCGGTGGCGTTATGGGTCTCTTTGGTGCACTTGCCGGCGTTGCCGCATCTTTAGGTCCTGTCGTTGGTGGTCTGCTAATTCACGCCAATATTGCTGGCCTCGATTGGCGTCCAATTTTCCTGATTAACATTCCGGTTGGCTTGTTCGCTATTATTGCCGGTGCTAAGTACCTACCTAACGGTAAATCACCTCACCCGCTCAAATTGGATATTTGGGGTACGTTTATTGTAATGCTCGCCTTGTTCATGATCGTATTCCCACTCATCGAAGGTCGCGACCTTGGTTGGCCTGCGTGGACCTTCGGTATGATGGCGGCATCTCTCCCAGTATTCGGTGTCTTTGCCCTATGGCAAAAGCGCAAGGAACGCATTGACGGTTCTCCGCTCATCCCTACTGCTCTCTTTAAAGTTAAAACGTTTATTACCGGTCTTGGAATCAATATTGTTTTCCAGGGTGCTATGATTGGCTTCTTCCTACCCTTTACATTGCTTATTCAGATCGGTCTTGGATACGAGGTTATCAAGGCTGCACTTACTGGCATACCGACAGCAATTGGTATTTCACTAGCAATTGGCTTATTCGGTCAAAAGCTCATTCCAAAACTCGGCCGTTACGCCATGAGTCTTGGAGCAGTCGTTATGGCAGCGGGTTTGATTATTACCTACTTGTTTGTAAAGCATAACGGTCTTGATATGACTCCTTGGGAGTTTATCCCTGGCCTACTCGTTACTGGTCTTGGCATGGGTCTTGTGATGTCACCAATCTTCTCAGTGGTTCTTGCTGATGTCGACCCTAAGCACGCTGGTTCCGCCTCGGGCGTTATGAACGCCGTACAGCAGCTTGGTGGCGCGATTGGTGTTGCTATGATTGGTGTAATCTTCTTTGGCCAATTGACTACTCACGCTGATGCAAGCTTTACTTCTGTAGAGCCCAACATCCGCACAGAGCTTTCAAAAGCCCACGTGCCAACTCAGGCACAAGACACAATTGTAAAAGATATGCGCACATGCTTTAACGATCGAATCAATGAAAAAGACGCCACAGCTACCCCAGATAGCTGTAAGCAGCTTCAAGCCGGTCCACAAACTCCGGCCAGTGCCGCGATCGCTACCACGTTAGGCGACGCTGCTAAAAAGGCAAATACTGATAACTTCATCAATGCCTTCAAAGCCGCCGCTATCTACGAGGTCGCATTGGTTGCAATTACCTTTGGCATGAGCTTCCTGCTGCCACGGCATATTCGTGCGCAATCGATGGAAGTAGCCTAGAGCACTACTCAAATCTAACCCAAAAAGCCAGGCACTAGCCTGGCTTTTTTAGTACTACTTTTCGTCCTACCGGACTCGTCAGTATATTTATAAATATAGAAGTAGATTAGGTATGCTGAAGTGCGGCCCGAGGTGTTGCGGATAGGCTAGCGCCCACCCGCAACACCTCAGTGTTCGCGACTAGTGGCGGCGAACGCGGCGAACCGCCTTCACGGCGAACTTGCCGCTGGCCACCACGGTCACGACCGCGCCGACAGCGCTGAGCGCGGCGACCGTCCCGGCGATGATCCGGGTGCGGCGGCTCGGCAGTCCATCACTGAACGCCTTGCGCAGCGCCTCCTGGAACTCCGGCGGCAGCTCCGTCATGACCTCCTCGGACTCGGGCGTTCCCGCGGGAGCACCGTCGTTCACCTCGGCGGCCGTCTTCTTCGTCCGGTCCTCACTCACGTGAGACCTCCTTGGATCGAATTATTCCAACATACCTGACAGCATTTGCATACATCATGCAAAGAGGCTTCGACTATATTAATAAATTATTTACAAGACGTCAAGAATATATCAACTTCGCCTGTTCACGACAATCCTCTGTGTGATATAGCAAATCTGGGTTTTGCTTACAACCAAGACAAATCAAAACCAGATCGTTACAATTCGCAAACGCACAGTTTTCATAATTATTAGTAGGACCTTCGCAGTGAACGCAGCGCCCAACGACAGCTGTGTGGTCACTAAATTCAACCTTCATGCGATCATCGAACACATGCAAACTGCCCTCCCAAAGACCATCATCGCCATATGCTTCACCATACTTCACAATACCACCGTCTATCTGATAGACCTCGTTAAATCCACGATTTTTCATAAGGCTCGAGAGGATTTCACAGCGAATGCCACCCGTACAGTAGGTGACAACTGGCTTATCTTTAAGATTATCGTATTTGCCACTTTCGAGTTCTTTGATGAAATCTCGGCTTGTTCGCGTATCAGGTACGATGGCATTCTTGAATTTACCGATTTTTGCCTCATAGGCATTACGACCATCGAAAAATACAACATCGTCTCCACGCTCTTTGACTAACTTATTGACTTCACCCGGTTTTAGGTGTGTACCGCCGCCAACAACACCATTCTCATCAACCTTCAGCTCATCGGCAGCATCAAATGCAACAATCTCTTTTTTAACTTTGACGCTCATACGTGGAAAGTCTTCACGACCACCATCACTCCACTTAAAAACAGTCCCTTTAAAGCCTGGAAAGTCCTTCGTTGCCTTAATATATTTCTTAAGGTCATCTAGGCCCCCGCCAACAGTACCATTAATACCGTGTTTAGAAATAAGTATACGCCCACCAAGATTAAGACTATCGCAGAGTGTTTTTTGCCATAGCTTCATAACCTCCGGATCTTCGATCGGTGTGAATTTATAATATAATAAAATCTTTTGCATTATTTTCCATTATACAGGAATCTGGTTTTCACCTCAATAAAAACCATAGATATGTCTTGGCAAGCCATAAAAACTACGATATAGTAGATGTACTATGATCATCTCATGTGTAGTTGATCCGCTATTCGTGAATGTTTGGCCGTCCGAACCGCTAGCGATCTTGTCTTTTTAACAATAACTAAACTCTGGAGATCGCCATGAACGTCAATCGACAAACGCTCCGTCTATACTGGGAGCAAGTAAAAAAACATCGAACAAGCTTC
The DNA here is from genome assembly GCA_035478595.1 of Candidatus Chromulinivoraceae bacterium. Taxonomy (NCBI): domain Bacteria; class Candidatus Babeliae; order Candidatus Babeliales; family Candidatus Chromulinivoracaceae; species Candidatus Chromulinivoraceae bacterium. Next base: position 49,104 of record DATIJL010000018.1, on the reverse strand, counting down.
ATTGTGATGCTCGTTTTCATTCCTGTAGGGTCGCTTCTTATTGATACGGCTTTGCCTTATATGCTCAGTCAAGCTATTGGTGCCCTCACCGAGCACCATCTGGCAAAAGTCTATCCATTCCTATGGATCGCCGCTGGACTCGGGCTTTTAGGTGCATCATTCAACCTTGTCGGTTTTAGGTCGATGGTTTACCACGAGTCGAAGACTCTTGCAAATCTACGCGAACAGACCTTCATTCGCCTCATCAAGAAGGACAACCATTTTTTCGTTAATCAAAAAATCGGTGCCATGACGAGTCGCTACATAGACTACGTCCGTAGCGAGGTAACACTTCAGGATCTGTTTATTATTCGGACGCTCGGATTCATTCTCTCTATCGGAAGCGGTGTGGCTATTCTTCTCACGCAATCATGGCTAGTCGCTGCGATTGTCTTTACCCTGCTTGTTATGCTCGCATTTCAAATTAGATGGAGTGCTAAGAAACGTGCACCATGGCGACACGAACGAAAAACGCTCGTTGCTGAGATACATGGTAAGGTTGCAGACGCATTAACAAACAATGCCATTGTAAAAGCCTTCGCAGGAGAAGATCGCGAAATCAAAGATCTCCAAAAGCAAACTCGCCGTTTTGAACGTATCTATCGTAAAGATATTGGATTTACCGCAACTGAAGGATCCATTCGCGTAGCACTGATGGTTGTTGTGCAAATCATCGCTATTGTCGTATCCGTTCAGTTGGTTGGTACTGGCAGCATCTCTCTTGCAACCGCAGTCTTTATGCTCGCCTATTTACAACGTATTGGCTCGCAGTTATTTACCCTTGGCGATATTATTAATGGCTACGACCAAGCCCTGCTTGACGCTGCGCCTATGACTGAGATGCTCAGTGAGAATGTGCATGTCAATGACTCACACGCGGCAAGCAAGTTAGTTATTACTAATCCCGTTATTAAATTCGACAACGTCTCATACCGCTACGATGATGCGGGCGAAGACGTTCTGCGTGCTATTCAGCTTACTATTCCAGCTGGTCAAAAAGTAGGACTCGTCGGTCTTTCCGGAGCTGGTAAAACAACTATTACTCACCTTTTACTTCGCTTTGCCGATGTGACTGGTGGCGCCATTCACATTAATGATGCTGATATCCGCGACGTTACTCAAAAAAGCCTGCGCTCGGCTATCGCCTACGTGCCCCAGGAGCCAATGCTGTTTCACCGCACGCTCCGTGAAAACATTGCCTATGGTAAGCCCGATGCAACAGATGACGAAATTCGTGAAGCTGCAATACAAGCGAACGCCCTCGATTTTATCAAGTCGCTACCCCATGGGCTTGATACGCTCGTTGGCGAGCGCGGCGTCAAGCTTAGCGGTGGACAGCGGCAGCGCATTGCCATTGCCAGAGCTCTCTTGAAAAATGCACCTATTTTAGTACTCGATGAGGCGACGTCTGCACTCGATAGCGAGAGTGAGAAGCTTATTCAAGACGCACTCGAAAAGCTCATGAAAAACCGCACGAGCATTGTCGTTGCTCACCGTCTGAGTACTATCGCAACACTTGATCGTATTATTGTGCTCGATAAGGGCCACATTGTTGAAGATGGCGCACATACTGATTTATTAAAACAAAAAGGTATCTACGCAAAATTGTGGGCCCACCAATCTGGCGGATTTATTGAGGAATAGTGATGGCAAAAATACTAGTTCGTACCGATACAAAAACAGCACGTAAAACTCTAACCATTTTTTGGACAGAAATAGCCAAAGACAAGCGTCGATTTATATTTTATTCGACGCTTGTTCCGATCAACCGGCTACTTTATGTCGTTTTACTCCCTTTTTTATTTAGCCTTATCGTACAGTCATTAATACTTCATCCACACGACTGGAAGCATCCTGTTTTTCTTTTAGTAATCGGCACCTTGGTTTCAGTCTTAGCAGTTCTTACCGCACTCGTAGGTTTTACATCCCTATTTCGCCATGAAGAAGAGATGCGTACGACACTCATAAGAAAGAGCATGCAACACCTCATGCTACACAGTGACCAATTCTTTGCTAACCGAAAAATAGGTTCATTGGCTGGAGATGTTAACACTTTCGGTGCTTCTATCGTATCGTTTTTTGACATCATCTTTTTACAGGCAAGCGGTCTGGTTGTCAACTTCATTGCGAGTCTCATTATTATCGCCTTTATGTCCCCTGTACTTTTAATTCCGCTTGGACTTGCAACGATACTGCTAATTTGGCGAAGCTTAAAGGCCGTTTCAAGCCGTGGGCCAATTCGTCACAAGCGTAAACAGATGATGTCCCAGTTAAACGGCACAGTCGCTGACATTCTTGGTAATCAGCAGATCGTTCGCTATTTTGCAAATGGCACAAAAGAGGTAGATCGTGTCGTGACTGACCGCAAAAAAATCGAGAATGTTATGTTTGATGAAATTAGGATTTTTCAGCGCGAAACCATTGCGCGCCAAGCAATGCTCTTTGCCCTTCAACTTGTGACAATTGGGACTTGCATATGGCTTGCCACTACCGGAAATGTGTCAATTGCCGCACTTGTATTTGCCATAAGCTACTTAGGCAGGCTCACCGGCTCATTGTTTGAAATCACGCCTATTATTCGTGGCATGGAACAGTTATTTATCGATGCCGCCAATATCACTGATATCATCTACGAAGAACCTGAAATTAAGGACGCGCCTCATGCCCCTAGCTTAGTTGTACGTAAAGGACAGGTCGATCTCAATAGCGTCGTATTTCACTATGCAAAAAGCCGAGATGTAGCAATAAACGACCTTACGCTTCACATTAAACCGGGCGAGCGTATTGGTCTTGCTGGTCATAGTGGTGGAGGTAAAACAACTCTTACTAAGTTGGTTTTGCGTTTTGCCGATGTCTCTTCTGGATCTATCGAGATTGACGGACAGAACATTGCAGAGGTTTCACAAGACAGTTTACGAAGTGCTATTGCCTACGTACCCCAAGAACCATACCTGTTTCATCGCAGTCTTCGTGACAATATCGCCTATGCCCGGCCTGAAGCAGCAGATGAGGAGATTATGCAGGCAGTAAAACAGGCAAATGCTTATGAGTTTATAAAAGATCTTCCAGAAGGCCTTGATACAATCGTTGGCGAGCGCGGCGTCAAGCTTAGTGGTGGACAGCGGCAGCGTATTGCCATTGCCAGGGCAATCCTTAAAAACGCGCCAATCCTTATCTTAGATGAGGCGACGTCTGCACTCGATAGCGAGAGTGAGAAGCTTATTCAAGACGCACTCGAAAAGCTCATGAAAAACCGCACGAGCATTGTCGTTGCTCACCGCCTTTCAACAATCGCCAAGTTGGATAGGATTATTGTCATAAAGGGCGGGGCCATCAAAGAACAAGGTAGACATGACCAGCTACTCGCTCAAAAAGGCACATACGCAAAGCTGTGGGCACATCAATCTGGCGGATTTATTGAGGAATAGAAAAACACCCTAGGCCAAGACTGGTCTAGGGTGTTAGTCGTTTTATACGGCGCTACTTACTAGCGTCAGCTTGTTTTGGTTTATCCTGACCTTTGCCACCTGGATGATTTTCTTCTGTTTGCGTATTCTGCACAACATCAGCACCGTTTTCTGCTTCAACTGTCGACTCATCTTCAGCATCGCCACCTGCAGATTCGTTCGCTGCCTGCAGTGCACTCGGCTCATACACGTTTGCAACCACAAGATCCATATCCTGCTCTACGTTCGCAAACTCAACACCACTAGGTAGCTTAATGTCTGTAAACGTTAGCTTGTCGTCAGTTGTGGTGAGCATTGCAATAGAAATCTCAAGAGATTCTGGCAAGTTTGCAGGCAAAGCCTTCACGTCTACTCGTTCAATAGCCTGAAGTACGACAAGTCCGGCCCTTTCAGCCTCACTTTCACCCATACCGACTAGTACAATAGGCACCTCAGCAACAAGCGGTTCGTTCTGCTTAATCGTATGAAAAGCCACATGTCGAAGCGTGTGCTTCACTGGGTGCATATCAATAGCCTTAATGATAGCGAGCTTCTTCTTACCATCAATCGTCAAATGTACTGGCGTGTGCTTGCCTGCTGCATGAGCAACCTTAGCTGTTTCAACCATAGGCGATTCGGTCGTCATAGGGTCACCCTTGCCGCCATATACAACACTCGGGATCATACCTTCTTTGCGTAATTCGGCAGCTTTTTTCCCCACCTTAGTACGTTCGTTCAATTTCAATGAAATATCGTTCATTTCGCCTCCATTTCCGTACTCTCTATTATAGCATTTATGATCGCCGTGCTAAAATAGAGCAAGTATGATACCAGGATTTGACTTTACTAGCTTTGCCTCAACAGCTGGCCCTTGGCTTGTAATGGCAGTTGTTGCCGCAATTATTTTTGCAGAATCAGGACTACTCATCGGCTTCTTTTTGCCAGGAGATAGCATTCTATTTACCGCAGGTTTTTTAATTAGCGTTCATTTATTCAACTTTAGTATCCATCTCTTTGTCGTGCTCATATTCCTTGCTGCCGTTCTTGGGGATGGCGTCGGCTATATATTTGGAAAACGCGTTGGTCGCAGGCTATTTAGCCGACCAAACTCGTTGTTATTTCGTCAAGAAAACATCAAAAAAGCCGAGGAGTTTTATGAAAAACATGGTGGCGTTACAGTGATCTTAGCCCGCTTTATTCCTGTAGTCCGAACCTTCGTACCTATCATTGCCGGAGTTGGCAAAATGAGTTACCGTACCTTTCTTAGCTACAACGTTGTTGGCGCACTTCTTTGGGCTGCAGGTGTTGCTTACGCGGGATTCTATATCGGAGAGTTCTTTAATAGGCTCGGCATTGGAATAGATAGCGTGCTACTTCCAATCGTTACGCTGATTGTTATTGTTTCCGTCCTACCGCCTCTTATTCACATCCTAAAAGACAAGCGTCAACGTACTATAATCTGGAACGGCACAAAAAAGCAGTTCCGCGTTTTATTCCGTAAAAAATAATTACTCCACGAGTTCTTTTACGCGAGTTACGACAGACTCATAATCATAGCCAGGTTTAAGTGTTATTGTCGCTTGTACATGCTGCTTGCTATTTTCGAACTGCTCAAAAAAGTCGTCAAGTTTAGCGACACGTCCAAAATCATCCTTATTCCGCGCTCTTACTCTCGCCTCCACTATACTCCGAATATATCCAGGTGAATCCAAAGTAGATTAGTATGCCATAGAAAGGTCAAGCCACTCTCTAATATGAGCAACCTATTAAAATTCACCTTCCTAATTAACCCGAGTCGAATTACCATCTAGTGCAAGCCGCTGCTCATGAAGCTGTTGCTTGACATGCACACCGAGCAGGAGAATACTGAAGTTATGAATACTTTTGAGAGAAGGACACTAACAAGTCAACAGGGGGATATTGACCCGAATGACATAAAGGTATGGGGGTTTGATCTTGACGACACGCTAGCAGAATCTAAGCAAAGTATCGGCGCTAAGATGGGTGAACAGCTAATGCAGCTACTCGCTATTCGGAATGTTGCCATTATCACCGGGGGGACTTGGGAGCAAGTTGATAAACAGGTTATAAGCCGATTGCCTGATCCTGATCCCGAGAGCCTTAAAAGAATGCATCCTTTCCCGACATGCGGAACCCGTTCTTTAGACTATGTTGATGGTGTATGGGAAGAGGTTTATGCGGAAAATATAGACCCAGAACACAAGCGCTTAATCATTGAGACCCTAGAGACTGCTGCCAAAGAAGAAGGCCTTTGGGTGCCAAAGCCCTATGGAGAGATTATTGAGGATCGTGGTAGCCAGATTACATTTTCTGCGCTTGGCCAGCAGGCGCCACCTGAAATTAAAAAGGGTTGGGATACAAATGGCGAGCGAAGGGCAAGGCTAATAGCAAACGCCGCTGAACGCTTAGGAGATCTTGAATATGATCTAAGAAGCGGTGGCGCGAGTTCTGTAGATGTTACGCAGCGTGGGGTCGACAAGGCTTATGGCATACGAAAATTATCCGAGAGGCTAAATCACAGTTATCGGGAAATCGGTTTTGTGGGCGACCAGCTTAGTCCAGGTGGTAATGACTATCCAGCAAGAACAGTTACTGGAGTGAAGACATTCGAGGTTAGCAATCCCGATGATACAATACAACTTATTGAACAGATTGTTGCGGCTGCATAGACTATCCCAACTCGACATATTCCAACCATAAAGTAGCGGGAGAGGTCTGTTTTTCATATTCTTCTGTACATCAGTTACGTGGCAAGTAATGTTATCTCTGCCTCTTTGATTCAAACTCTGTGGAATTCATTGATGATAAAAAGAAGTCCTGAGTCCATATGGGCACCTCCCCGTTCAGCTGCGCCGTTTGCATAGTTCCTACTTCAGTAACGTCTTTAGGTATTGACCAGTGAATGACTCGGCGACTTTGCTGACGTCCTCTGGGGTACCTTGTGCAACAACAATGCCGCCGCCAGCGCCACCTTCAGGACCCATATCAATAACGTGATCAGCAGACTTAACGACGTCAAGGTTGTGCTCGATAATAACCATACTGTTGCCGCCCTCGATCAGTTTCTGCAAAATCCCAAGTAATCGTTTTACGTCAGCACTATGGAGGCCGGTTGTCGGCTCATCCAAAATGTAGAGAGTTTTACCGGTCGCACGTCGAGAGAGTTCGGTAGCAAGCTTAATGCGTTGAGCTTCCCCACCACTAAAAGTTGTAGCCGGCTGTCCTAGGCGAATATAACCAAGACCAACATCTACGAGTGTATCGAGTTTCCGGGCAATTGATGGAACATTCTTAAAGAAATCTGCAGACTGCTCAACTGTCATTTCAAGTACATCGCTGATTGTTTTTTCTTTGTATTTAATCTCGAGAGCCTCACGATTGTAGCGTTTTCCATTACACTCGTCGCAGGTTACGTAGACATCTGGCAAAAAATGCATTTCAATTTTTATTACACCATCGCCCTGACAGTTCTCACAACGACCACCCTTAACATTGAAGCTAAAACGACCGGCTTTATAGCCTCGGATGTTAGCTTCCGGTGTACCGGCAAAAAGTTCGCGGATTGGTGTAAATACGCCTGTATAGGTAGCCGGGTTAGAGCGTGGGGTTCGACCAATTGCCGATTGGTCAATAACGATTGCCTTATCAAGGTGCTTAATGCCTTCAATGTTCTCATGGGCACCCGGCACTGTCTGTGCACGGTGAAGTCGAGCAGATAGCTCTTTGGCTAAAATATCGTTCACCAACGTAGACTTACCACTACCGCTTACACCACTCACAACTGTCATAACGCCAAGTGGAAATGCGACGTCAATGTTTTTGAGATTGTTCTCACGTGCACCTCGAATAATAAGTTGGCGATCCTTTTCAATGGAACGACGTTTTTTAGGTACATCAATTTTTTCAGCACCCGAAAGATAGCGCCCTGTAATGCTGTCTTTCTGTTTTGCTACTTCTTCCGGCGTACCGGCAGCAACAACTTCACCACCAGCAACGCCAGCTCCTGGACCGATATCAAGCAGATAGTCTGCCTGACGAATTGTATCCTCATCGTGTTCAACAACAAGTACGGTATTCCCTAGGTCGCGTAGTCGTTTAAGCGTTGCAATAAGTCGGTCATTGTCACGCTGGTGTAGACCGATTGATGGCTCATCCAGAACATACAGTACACCCTGCAGGCCAGAGCCAATCTGCGTTGCAAGACGGATACGCTGAGCTTCACCGCCAGAAAGCGTATTTGCAGCCCGTGCTAGCTCTAAGTAGTTGAGACCAACATTGCTCATAAATCCAAGACGTTCGGTAATTTCCTTAACAATTTGGTGACCGATGAACTGCTCTTGTTCAGTAAATTTAAGCACGTTACGGAAAAGTTCTAGCGCTTCATCGATTCCCATATTACACATGTCCATAATACTCAATCCGTGAACTGTCACGGCAAGCACTACTGGTTTAAGACGATTGCCGTTACAGGCATGGCACTTACGCTCACGCATAAAGCGCTCTATGTCTTTACGCATAAATTCACTGTCGGTTTCTTTATGACGACGTTCGAGGTTGGGGATAACACCTTCGTATGTAGATTCGTAGTGACGTCCAGCTCCGATGTCAACGCGGTATTTTTCTGCACCTGTGCCATAAAGAATCTTAGTCAGATCTTCACTTTTCAGTTGTTTAACAGGCACCTGTAGACTAAAGCCATGCGCCTCTCCTACCTTTGCCAAACGTTTCATGTACCACGCATCACTATTAACGCGATTATACGGACGAATAGCACCTTCTGCGATCGTAAGGTTAGGGTTAAATACTAAATCGGGATCAACCTCCAAGCGAGACCCCAGACCAGTACAAACAGGACAGGCTCCTTGAGGAGCGTTAAAGCTAAAAAGTCGTGGCTCGAGCTCTGGAATTTCTTCGTTCGGGTGATCAATGCAGGCATAACGCTGACTAAAAATAGCCGTTTCGTCTTTATCTGCATTCAAAAGCTCAACGACCCCGTCGGCGAGCTCAAGTGCCTGTTCAACCGATTGCGTCACACGGCTAACACTATCCGCACTCATAGAGATGCGGTCAACAACGATTTCAATGTTGTGTTTGTAGCTCTTTTGAAGGTCGGGAAATTCATCGAGTGCGTACACAACACCATCTACACGAGCACGAGCAAAACCAAGGCGCCGATACTGTTCAGGGATATGCGCAAATTCACCTTTTTTCTCTTTAACAATCGGAGCAAGCACCATAAGACGAGTGCCCTCTTCGATTTTCATGACCTCATCGATAATTGCCTGTGGTGTACGACGAGACACTTCTTTGCCACAAATCGGACAGTGTGGCACGCCAATGCGCGCATACAAAAGACGCAAATAGTCATAGATTTCAGTAACGGTTGCTACAGTCGAACGTGGGTTTCGACTGGTAGATTTCTGGTCAATTGAGATAGCTGGACTTAGACCTTCAATCGACTCAACATCAGGTTTGTCCATAATACCAAGAAACTGACGAGCATAGCTAGAAAGACTCTCCACGTAGCGACGCTGTCCCTCAGCGTAAATAGTATCAAAGGCAAGGCTCGACTTACCTGAGCCCGAGAGCCCAGTAATAACCACTAGTTTGTCGCGTGGAATTTCGACACTAATATTCTTTAGGTTGTGCTCGCGAGCACCAGTAACACGAATAACCTCTGGCATAGCACTTAATTATAGCATAAAAATACCCTCTTTTGCCAGATATAGACTTTTGGATAATTCTATGAAGCCAACAAAAACGCTTATCTTTGCACAGCTTTGACGCAATGCTATATTGGTATAAAATAATGTTTCGTAAGAGGTGGAACCATGAAAAAAATACTGATCATCGTAGCTCTCGTTATACTCTTCGTTGTTGTGCTTTTTGAGTCCGGCATGCTTGATTCACTTGCCCTGTTTGTACTAGCCGGCATTGTACCTGGCACCAAATATGCCGTGCCGTCTACCTTTATGCTACTCCTCATGACAAGTGCCGCCTGGATTGTGATACTGAATCTTATTCCGTTCGACGCCTTCTCGAAGGTTTCACCTAAAAAGAAGACTTCTAAAACAGTTAAACAGTTACCTCGTCGTCGCTATAGTCAGCTCTAGTTCTCGCTCTCTTGGCTAGACAAATCGCTCGGAACGATACTTTCCGCCCACAGCTGAAGTTCTTGAAGCACAAATTGCTTATTCTCATCTGGATGACGCGTAGCCATAGCCTGAAGTGACGCCATGAAACGAGGTATTTTTTCGTTTATTCGTTTACCACGCCATGCTTCCCATTCAGAAGCCTCATCCTGACTAAGACTCTGTGGATAGTTTCGCGCTTTATAGTGGAGTAAGAGTGGAGCTAGTCGCTCATCGACAAAATCGGGGTGAAAATCTGCCAATGTTCGCTCATCCGCATTGCGAACTGTTTCAATTCGCAGTCGATCCCTATCGCCTACAAAGCCATCATATAACAACGCTTCTGGATCGGTAGATTTTTTAAAATCGCCCTTTGTTTCAAAAATAGACCGTATGTTCTCGGCAAAATGTGGCGCCCGTAGTAACGCCGTTTTATGTTGCTCAATCACATCTTTTGTTAGCTGAATCCTATTCCAGCCATCCTCTTGCTCAAGGACACCTAGCGGTGCCACTGTCGGTGCTCGATTATACTGCAGCTCTTTTACTGGAAGTGCTACAAAGCCTTCTTTTTGGCGCTCTTCCCATGGTGCATAGAGCTTCTTTTTTAGTTCCTCAACGCTCAAATCGATAAACGGTGTGGGGTCGTGACGAAGATCATATACCACTACATTCCCATTCTTGCCGCTGGTTAATGGAAAAGCCACGGTCGTTTTATGATAGGTGCTATCGTAACGACCACTCGTATAGACAAACGGCTTCTTGTCCTCTAAGTTAACGAGCTGTTTGATCTTGTTCTTATCACGCATATCGAACAAATATTGATAAAGCTGCGGCTGCTTCTCCTTGATAAGCTTCGTTACCGCAATTAAAGCTTCAACGTCACTCATAGCATCGTGAGCCTTAAAGTGATCAATTCCGTTCTCTTTAGTCAGAAGCTCTAAGCGGTTTGTCGCCTTACCGTCCGCCACTGGCCATTTGATGCCTTCAGGCCTGAGAGCGCGAGTCATACGCACGACATCAAGCAGGTCCCAGCGTGACCGCCCATCCTTCCAGCACCACTCATACGGATCACGAAAGTTACGCCACAAATGATAACGGATAAATTCATCATCGAAGCGAATATTGTTAAATCCTATCGTTATCGTATCCGGCGTGAATACCTCATCTATAATCAGCTGCGCAAACTCTGTCTCGGTGTATCCATCAGCCTGCGTCTCTTGCGGGGTAATGCCAGTTACCATTAATGCCTCTGGGCTTGGCAGCGTATCGTCGCTCAATTTTACGAGCATGTTGAACGGCTCACCCACCGGCTCTAAATCAAGTGTTGTACGCATTCCTGCGAACTGCATAATCTTATCTTGGCGTACATCAAGACCGCTTGTCTCTAGGTCATAAAAGAAAAAAGTCTTTGGCATATATATCTAGCATAACAAAAAACACACCTTCTAGGGTGTGTTTTCGTGTAAACTGCTATGGTGCTGGCCTAGTTGGGCTTACATTTTTAAATTGCGTCGCTTCTTGCAGATGCCTCAAGATCGCTAATAAATGCGTCAATCTTTTGTTTATTTGCATGAGGTACGGTTATAATATGTGCTTTGCCCCGAACGCGTGCTAATTGCCATTTTCGAACAATATCCTCTGCCGGCTCTTTGAAGGTAACTGTGTTTGAGAATTGATTACGATCATACGGATAGCCAATAGACCCTAGCCGTTCACACAGATAATCGGCCATTTTTAGACTTGTCGTTACCTCTTTCTCGAAGCCTTTATCGTGACCACGCGATTCTATTGCATACCACAAGTAGAGTGGCGCTTGACCGTTACGGGAACCGCCGATAGTGCTATCTAATGCACCTATGTATTCAATCGCCGTCTGGATACGTTCGACATGTTCTTTGCGCGCAACGACAATGCCACATGGATACGGTGCACCAATAAACTTATGCCCAGACACTGATACGCTGCCGATCGGTTTATCGAAGCTGATCTGCGGTGCGCCCATTTCTTTCATGAAAGGAAGCATCATACCAGATAATGCAGCATCGCAATGTATATAGAAGTCCGTACGGTTATTTTCCTCAAAAATAGCTGCAATTTTGTCGACGTTATCAATGGCGCCTGTAAATGTCGTACCTAGCGTTGCAACTACTATGGCTGGCTTGCCAGGGTTTAAATCGATGGCGTGGTGCAAGGCTTCGTAGTCAATCTCACCGTTTGTCAAAGAAGGGATAACTTGCATAGGTATACGGAGTAATCGTCCTGCTTTGGCAATGGAATAATGGGCATCAGCCGAATAGTATAGAATCGCTTCCTGATGTAATTCACGGCCTAAGAAGAGTCCGTACAGGTTACCCTCCGTACCAGAAGATGTAACATATCCCCAGGATTCGTTATCCTTGAGATCGTACATGTTAGAGAAATAAGAAATCACTTCCTTCTCAAATTCGCAGGAGTTCACACCATAGAGAAGGTCAGAATATGGATCACCTAGGTTATCAATATTATAGTCCATAAAGTCACGAAGTGGAGCATAGTCAAAGTACCCACTTTCTGGATACCCCATCAGGTTTGAGGCACGTTCATTGATGAGCTCCTTATATTTTGTAATGCGGTCTTGTATAATGTTTATGTTTTTACTCATTAGAAAATTTTATTACACCTGCTATACACCTGTCCAGATTTTTCCGGCTTTTTATAACAAAAAATTATCGTCATTAGGCTGAATCCTGATGTATAATCTAAAAGCTATGGATATAAACACCATCGTTCTTGGCATATTAAGTATCGGCATTGTTATAGGCGGAATTGACTATTGTCTTGGCAACAAGTTTGGTCTTGGAGAAGAATTTGAGAATGGACTGAAAACATTCGGCCCACTCGCCTTAGCTATGCTTGGAATTATTAGTCTCGCACCAATCTTGAGTACGATTATACGACCTATCGCAGTTCCGGTTTTGAGGGTAGTGGGGGCAGATCCGTCTATGGCTGCCGGTTTCCTAGGGGTTGATATGGGTGGATACCCTATTGCGAAATCACTCGCGCTTACGCCTACATCGGCTGCTTTTTCCGGCCTAATGGTTGCCTCAATGCTTGGTGCAACACTCGTATTTTCAATACCGGTTGCGCTCAACGTTGTCCATAAGAATGACCACTCATTCCTACTTAAGGGTCTGCTCGCTGGTCTTATTACGATTCCAGTCGGGGCGTTTGTTGGTGGTGTTGTCGCCGGCTTTCCCCTTAAGGAACTACTGCCGAACAGTATACCTCTTGTCACGCTATCGCTTGTTATCGCTTTATCTCTCCATTTCTTCTCTCGTCATACCATGAAGGCTGCTAAATACTTAGGGGAATGCATCGTCATACTAAGTGTAATAGGACTGATTATCGCATCAGTACAGCTGCTTACTGGAAAGACGCTCCTTTCTAGTATGGAGCCACTTGTTTCTGGGATAAAAATTGTTGGTGTTATATCTATCGTTCTTATGGGCGCTTTCCCTCTCGTAAAGTTACTTACACTCAAGGCAGAAAAACCACTTCAAAAAGCCGGCGCAAGGATGGGAATAAACGGTGCAAGCATGGCTGGATTATTAACGAGCACAGTAAATAATCTTCCTATGCTTCATACATTCGCAGAGATGGATGAACGGGGCAAGGTTTTAAATAGTGCGTTTATGGTAAGTGGTGCTTTCCTGATCGGGGACCATCTAGGTTTTGTCGCGAGTGTCGATCCTGCGATGATTGGTAGCGTTATGCTTGCAAAGATAACAGCGGCAGCCCTATCTATCCCTGTAGCTTTATTATTATCCCGCTCAGCAAACACGTCCATATCCAAATAACATCAGTGACAAGACTGGTGGTTTGAATTGGTCCATCTTGTTTTATCCAGTAGAAACTACTCCTCGAGCTGAGGTTGTTTTTTACTGTTCAACAAGTGGAAACGTTGTGCCACCGATCTCTATTAGACTATCACCAGCCGCACCAGAACGAGTTAATTGATGGGTAATACCTAGGCGCTGCATAATATCACGTAGACGGTTAACACCCTCGTAATTATCAAAGTTCGTACGCCTTGCAAACTTTTCGATTTTGTCACCCTTTACGATATAGTGACCTGTTTCGTGGTCTTTCTCTACCGACCAAGCTTCAGCAACTTGTTCACTATTCAGGCTAATAACGGGTAGATCCGTCTCTTCGCTCTCGATTTCACGCTCGATATCACGCGCCGTCTGAACCTTAATGCGAAGTGCACGTAAAACTTCTGTTAAACCCTTATGTGCTGTTGATGAAATTGCGAAGATCTCTGCCTTCTTGCCTGCAACACCTCTAATAGCATCTAACTGCATTTGAATAATGTCATCGTCAAGACCTTCGATCTTAGTTAAGGCAATGACCTCGGGACGCCTAGTCAGTTCCTCACTGTAGTTTGAAAGCTCTTTGCGAATAGTCTGGTAAGCCGCAGCCACATCATCCGTATAGGCATCGATAAGATGAAGGAGAACGGCCGTTCGTTCGACGTGACGTAGGAAAGCGTCGCCGAGTCCCTTGCCTTCACTTGCACCCTCAATAAGACCAGGTATATCGGCAATTAGTAAACTACCATCGTCAATATCAGCAACTCCTAGGTTTGGTGTTAGCGTCGTAAAGGCGTAGTTAGCGATTTCTGGGCGCGCATTGCTCACCACAGATAAAAAGGTAGACTTACCTGCATTCGGAAAACCGATAAGACCAACATCGGCTAATAGTTTGAGCTCAAGCTCAGCCTCAAACGTATCACCGAGTTCACCGAGTTCAGCCATTTTAGGCGTTTGGCGAACAGATGATTTAAAGTGTGCATTACCAAATCCACCGTCACCACCCTTTGCAATCACTTGCTGCTGACCATTCTTTGTAAGATCGGCAATAACCTCACCATTATGGCGAACGATTGTGCCCATAGGTACTTTGACGATCAAGTCTTCGCCAGATCTACCATAACGATTAGATTTGCTGCCATTTGTACCGGATGCAGCCTTGAGCTCCGGCTTATAACGAAAGTCGAGTAATGTGTTGAGGTTTTCAGTCGCCTCAAATATAACGTCCCCACCTTTACCACCGTTACCACCGTCAGGACCACCCTTATCTACGTAGATTTCATGACGAAAACTAACGGCGCCGTTGCCGCCCTTGCCTGCTTGAATAAAAACTTTAGCCGTATCGATAAACATTTCATTACATTATACCAAAATATCCCCTGGAAAAATAGGGGAGATTATGTTCCAATAAAGTTCTTATTTCTAATGGATGTAATTTGAGACAGAACCAGCAGGAATTGTACGACTCGTGACACGGTTAAAGTTATAGAGATAGTTCATCTCACTCACTGTAATACTTCCATCACCGTTAACAGATTCAACAATTGCAACGTGACCAGCATAACCCGCACCACCTTGATAAGCGTTCCACTGCGCAACCGCACCGACTTCAGGTGTATTGTCTACACGGTAACCAGCTGCACGTGCATAGACAGCCCAGGTCGCGGCGTTACCCCAGAAACTTCCAACAGGACTACCAAGCTGCGCACGACGCTCGTAGGCATACCAGGTACAGTTACCGAAGGCATAGCGGTTACCCGCCGAAGCACGGGCAATCTGTGCGTCGACTGTTGAGTAGCCACCACTGTATGCACCGTAACTGCTTGCCTTGCTTGGCGCAACATAACCAGGGCGCTCGTCCGTAGGTAATACACCTCCAGGAATAATAATCGTCTTACCCGTAGCAATACCAGAAAGCTCAAGGTCATTAAATGACACAACACGATCAGGGTTTGCCTGGTATTTAGCGGCAATACTCTGAACTGTATCACCGTCCTTAACGGTATAAATAATACCGTCTGTCGGAGGAATTGTTAAATTAGTACCAGCGTTAATGGCGTCCGTTGCAAGGTTATTAGCCCATTTGATCGTATCGGGTGAAATACCATACTTAAGAGCCACAGTTTGAGCTGTGTCGCCCGCCTGTGACGTATAGTGTTGCACGGTACGGCTATCAGCCGTTGGCTGCACGATTTGCGGCTTACTAATAACGTTATCACTGTTTTGTGAGAGCTGGTGCTCTGCTGCAAGTGATACGGAAAGGTTTGCTACGTTTGTTGCAATTGGCAAGTTAGCACGTTCGGCGATGTCCGCCGCGATATTCGTAGCCACTAACTGGTCAACCGAAGGCTGAGTCGTTGTCGTGGTTTGTGTTGTTGTCGTAGGAGTTGCAGCATTGGCGACACTATCCATCTTCTGTGGAGGTTGGTAACCGATTGCAACCATCGACATAATCAGCAAGAAAACGCCCGCATAAGCGGCTATCGTCGTTGATTTAGGTCCTAATTTGTGTCCGCGCGATGTCTTTTGACGACGAGCAAACACCTGTTGCTTAAGTTCAGCAGTTGTCATCTGGGCAGTGCCCGCGATGGTATCAGACCTACGAATGATCGTTCTCCTGCCTTCAGCATTACTGCAAAGGCGTCTACCTTACTCTGTCTTTCTTCTCGCATAGAACAGGATACGTGTCGACCTATTTCATTAATGATATTGGGTGAAACGTTCAATTTCGGTATCCGTAGCGACATTTGTCGGTAGGCTCATTTACGTCTCGTACTTCCCACTCGCTGATGTGGCCATATGCCGCATTAAGTAGACGGGCTCGTAAATGTGCTGATATTCATTGTATCAGCTATTGCAAAGTGTGTCAATTTATTTTATAGAATGTAAAAATGTCAAACTTAGGGAGTAGCACACTTAATTTGACAGTGGTTCGTAATGTTGGCCTGGTGCTCTGCCTCTGTAGTGGCGTAGTAGGTTGTTCCATCATCTCCACTAAGGAAGTAGAGATAGTCCCCCGAGGCAGGATTTGCGACAGCCTTAAGTGCTCCTAGACCCGGTGCTGCAATAGGGCCAGGAGGCAATCCTTTATAAATACGCGTGTTATAAGGTGAATCAAGAGTTGGAGATGGGTCCACACCTAATTTTTGTGCAGCGTAGTGATAGGTAACGTCTGACCCCAATGGTATTCCTATCTGGAGACGTTTGAGAAAAATCTGTGCAACCTGTTTTTGGTCAGTTGCATTTGACACTTCTCGCTGAACAATAGAGGCGAGCGTAATACCTTGATAAAGAGTAAGGCCTTGTTTTTGAAAGCCAGCTACCAAATCATTATCCGTAACAGCAGCATAATACTCATCAAACGTCTTTGCCAGTATTTGTTCTACAGTCGTATCGCTGTCAAAGTTATACGTTTCACCATAGATATAGCCCTCTAGATCTGCTGTCGCTGGTTTTGTAGCAAACAATGGATGATCGTATTGTTTACTGAAAGCCGCATCAACATCACTCTGCTTGTAGCCAGCCTTTACCAGAACCTGTTTATCCTCGGCAACCGTTGCGCCGGGTAGAAACGTAATATTAAACTGGTCTACTTTACCTGAAACAAGATTACTTACAATAGTCTCCGTAGATTCAGATGGTGAAATACTGTACGTACCAGCCCGCAACTGAGAACGAGCGCCCGTTAAACGAGTATAGACATCAAAGGCGACCTGGCTGCGAATCAGCTTCTTGTCCTGGAGCGCTTGAGCAATTTGCGACGGCGACTGCCCTTCTGTAATAGTAAGTCTGATACGTGACGTATCACTAGCATCAACTGCTCGGAGCGATAACTTATACCAAACTACCGAACCGCCAGCAATGAGCAGCAAAACTGCAATTATACCACCCGTAATCCAAGTCCAAAGACGTCTTTTTCTCTTAGGCACTAATGACGGAGGTGTTTGAGGTTGCGGCGCTATAGGGGCTGGCGGAGGAACGACCGGAGGGGCTACGTGCTGTATATTTTGAGGCACATGGGATGATAGAGGACGCTTTTTAGGGGGACGTATATCCATTAGTTTGCCTCCAGATAATCTTGCAATATAAGCGACGCGGCAACCGCATCAATATCACCTTTTGCATATGGCTTACCGTATGATTTAAGTTGCTGCTCAGCTAACACACTCGTAAGAGACTCGTCCTGAAATTTTAGATGCGGCACCATATCAACAAGCTGCTTAGCAAAAGCTTCAGCAAATCGGGTTTGTGCAGTTGGCTCACCAGATTGATTGCGTGGGTATCCAACAACAATCGTATCGACATCCTCGTTTACGACCAGTTGCGCGATTCGCTCCAGTTCAGTGCCATCAACCTCTAGAGTATCTATAGGCATAGCAATCCGGATTGCCGTGTTGCCAACAGCAACGCCAATTCGCTTCTCGCCTACATCGAGCGATAGAATACTCTTTTTATGACTCATTCAGATTAAATTGTACGTTTATCTTTTTTGTATCGTTTGGTGCCGTAGAGACCCAGAACGGCCAGAACTTAACATCAACGTTATCAACACCTTGAATTGATTCAATACTCGACTGAATATCGCCAAAGCGTTTGCCTTTTGCGCTGTCCTTTACGTTTTGATCGTCAATTTTTGGACCGATTTTAGCAGTAGCCACTAAGTTGACGGTATATCCTGTCGTACTTGCTGCTACGTTCGTGAATGTCACTTTAGACGCACCGTTATCATACACACGACGATCACCCAGTCCCTGGATTTGTTGACTAAAGTAATCATCAAGATAGTGACTCACGTCTGCCTTAGCGACTGCAGTTAGGCTATAGGTTACCGTCGTCGTAAGAGACGCCTTACTACCCGCTGGAACTTCTTGATCAACTCCAGGCGTTACTTGAGGCTTACCGGTATCTGTTTTAAATGTCTGGTCAAGCACAATGAAGGTATCGTTAAACTTAGCCGCCAGTTGTTTTTTGATATCATCGGTATTTTGTTGAGCCAGTTGAGCCACTGCTTTTTGCACGTCGTCATTTGTAACTACTGTAATAGTTTTACTCGTACCGCCCGCCATGTCGCTGCCCTGAGCAGAGATGCCGCTTACACTCGACTGGTAGCTTCGTGCAGAGAGATTATAATCCTCGCCAACATCAGAAGCCTGAACGCTAATAGTCGCTGAATCTTGCACGACACCGTTTGGCCCTATGGTTGTGCCGCCAAGCGTAGCTGCCTGCGTACTAGCAAAAACATGGTTATCATTACTTGTAAACGTCGTTCCGACGGGGACACTTATCGGAGTGCTTGATATAGAGGTGCGAGTAACAGTCATAGAACCAGTAGCTTTGGTGCCAACTTGCTTGCTACCTGTCGGCGTCACGTCGACGGTTGAGCTCTTTGGAATCTGTTGTGTAGTCGTCTTGAGCGTACCAGCAGACATGCTAGTTGCAGCCGCATCAGCAAGAGACACCTTAGCGTTAGCCGAAGAGTCGGTTGTACGCGCCGTAATAATAACTGTTGCAGAGGGTGCAAAAAAGATCGCCCAGACAAGAAACCCGATTAGCAGTACACCACCACCGATGGCAAAAATCATCCGTTTACGAAACTTATTGAAGTTAGGGACTTTTGCCTTTGGTTTCTTAAGTGCTTGACCTGCAAGCGGTGGCGTTGCGCGTGGTCGCTCTTCGGCTGCATTTTCTTTGATCGCTTCGAGTTCTGGTGAAGATAGTGCAGCCGCGCCTAGTGCACTTTTATCAGCTATCCTTGCCAGTTCGCCGACCGGAAGTTGAGAGCCGTCAATGATATCATCGTCATCATCAACACTGAGAGCCGAAATTTCAGCCAGTTCTGGTTTACTCTGAAGGTTTTTTGCGACTGGTACTTTCGCTGCGGCCGCTAGCGCTGTAAGAGCCGAGTTATTGCTAATAAGCACCAAGTGTTTATCATGTTGTGATGCTGCTCGCTGCAAAAGTCTTAGGTTAACTGCACTTTGCAATATACCAATACGCTTTGGTGGAACCAAGGCAACGATTTTTTCTTTAGAATCTTTCACTTTGCCAATAATAGCCGTGATATCATCTTCAACATCGATATAAATGACGTCTTTGTTCATAGTTAAATGCGAAGGATCCGGTTAAGTTTGTCTTTTATGGTATCCGTGTCGCTGCTCCCTATCATTGTATCATAGCCAACCCTGAGAAGTCCCATAGCTGTAATGAAAGTGTGATCACTTGCAGCCCCTGTCGCGTCGTGGATTCCAATTACCTCGCTTGGATCAATTCGCTGGACGGTCGGACGTTTTGTAAACGGCAACTCCTTATACCAATCACGCTCAGACAGAGCGTCAACCAGCATAGTAAGACTAGCGCCACCCCCACATAAGAGAATGCGATTCGGTAAGTGGTCGACTGAATCAAACTCACCTAGAGCAAGCTCCACGCCCGCAAGCCACACATCTAGTGTCTTATCAATTGCTTTTTCGGCGTCTTTCTTAACACTCGCTTTAATCTGATTATTCTCTATGTTAACCTTCAACTTCTCAGCATCAGCATAGCTGAGGTCCATTTCACTTGCGATTGTACGCGTAAAGCTACGACCGCCAATGCCAAACATCCTAGTGCCTTCGACACCACCATCATTTACAACAGCAATGTCAGTCGTGCCGCCACCAATGTCAGCTAGGATAGCTGTGAAGGTGCTACTTGCGTCCGTACCAAGCACACTTCGGCTTACTGCAAACGGCTCTGCGGCGACAGCCACGAGTTCCAGCGCTAACTCGTCCGCAACACGTTCAAGTGCACCGATATGAACCATTGGAGCGAATGCTGTGTAAATTTGAACAGCAATATCGCGACCCTGAAAGCCAATTGGGTTGGAGATCTTATAGCCATCAATATGAATGCTCACGAGCGCACTGTTAACGAGCTTCACCTCAACTTCTTCGTTGCCTGTCTCAAGTGCAATCTGACGCTGTGCCTTACCTTGCGCACGCTCTTGAACCTTCTCAATAATAAATTCCATTTCCGCAGTATCAAGTGGACGATCTGGTTGTGGCCGGCGGTAGCGAATGGTATTTGTTACACCTTTGACAAGCTCACCAGCAATACCGATGACGACGCGCTTTGCCTGAAGACCTGCTTGATCTTCCGCTTCTGAGAGCGCTTCTTCACAGTTACGAACGACGCCCGAAATATCTGCTATTGCACCGGAGTGCATATCACTAAGATCTTGACGGGCACGCCCAACACCGACTATCTCAAGTGTGTCATCTTTCATTTTTGCAATCAGGGCTTTTACGAATTCCGTACCAATATCAAGCGCAACGACATAATCGTTGTCTAACTTCTGTTGTGTTTTTTGACGCAATTTTTCGAAAACCATAATTAGTATCATTATATACCACTTAGCATAAGAATAAAGCTTCAGCGACTGTTTATTTTCTGTTTTTAGAGGTGTTGAACATAAAACAGCTCCGTCATTGAAAGACAGAGCTGTTTAAAGTAGTTACTTAAACTAGTTACACAAGAATAGCTTTGATACGACGAATTCCAGCCGAGCTCGACTCTTCTTTGGTGATCTTAAACACCTTACCACCTTCAGCCAACTGGCCAGTGTGGTCGACGTGAGGACCGCCGCAAATTTCGAGGCTGGCAATATGGTCGCCTTCACCCATTTGATACACCTTAACCGTATCGTCGTAGCGCTCACCAAACGGACCGATTGCACCCATATCGAGTGCTTCTTGAGTTGGATAGAGCTTGAATGTTACGAGTAGGTCCTCTTTAATCCAACCATTTACCAACTCTTCGGCTTTTGCAATCTCTTCAGGAGTCATCTTGTGGTCGAGGTTAAAGTCAAACCGCAAACGCTCTTCGGTAATGTTACTGCCGTGTTGGCGAAGTTCAGAACCAAACAACTGGCGAAGTGCGGACTGCAGTAAGTGTGTTGCCGTGTGGTATTTTTTGTGAATATCGGTCTGACCGCCAAGACCGCCCTTAAATGTACCCTTGGTTGCTGTTTGCGATCGAGCTCGTTGTTCAGCCATTTTATCGTTGAACTCTTGACGCCAATTCTCTGACAACACAATGTCCTGCTTAAAAGCCTCTTCGGTCGAAAGTTCTACAGGAAAACCAAACGTATCATATAACATAAAGAGTTCTGCACCAGTTAGGCCATCCTTAGCAAACTTTTCAAGTTGCTTTAGACCCTTGCGTAATGTCTGGCGGAAAACCTTCTCCTCTTTTACAAGTGTCGCAACAACATCCTCGCGTTTAGCGGCAACCTCGGGGTAATCTGCATGGTACAAATCAGCAATAACAGGAACTACTTCCTCAAAGAAATTCTGTTCAATACCAAGATCAAACGCAAAACGGATGGCGCGACGAAGCAAGCGACGCATTACGTAACCTTGCTCCTTGTTTGCTGGTACACAGCCATCCACTGCAAGGAACGTCGCACCGCGTAAGTGATCAGCGATAACCCGCATGCTTTCAGTATGACTATCATATTTTTTGCCACTAAGCATCTGCAACTTATCAATAATTGGCCACATAAGACTGATTTTAAAGACATCGGGGCTGTCGATGGCAGCCGCTGCGATTCGCTCGAGACCAGATCCTTGGTCTACGTTACGATTTGGCAGCTTTTCAAAACCCTCACCACGGCGTACATATTCCATGAAGACATTGTTGCCAATCTCCATAAACCTGCCACAATCACAGTTTGGGTGACAGAACTCGCCATACTTCTTTTTCTCAGCATCAGTATGATCAGAATCGTCAAAACGATAGAACATTTCACTACTTGGACCGCCAGGCTCACCCTCTGGCATACCTGCAATACCCTTGCCGCGCCACCACCAGTTTTTAAACGCGTCATAAAAGAATATCCGCTCGCCAGGCTTCATTCCTCTGGCATAACCATCTTCTTCCGAACCAAGGTCTGCCATAAGCGCCTCAATACCACGATCGGCAAATATCTTTTTTAGTAATTCAGCACTTTCGTTATCCCTTGGAATATTAAACTCTTCATTACCAATAAAACAGGTTGCATACACCTTGTTGATGTCCAGTTTAACGACGTCGAGCAAGAACTCATACATCCAGGGCAGCTGGTCTGCTTTAAAGTAATCACCAAGCGACCAGTTTCCAAGCATCTCAAAAAATACGGTGTGTCGATTATCGCCTACATCCTCAATATCCTGAGCGCGAAGACAGGGCTGGCTGTCAACGAGACGAACACCGTCGGGATGAGCTTCGCCAAGCAAATATGGCATAAGCGGCTGCATACCACTGCCTGTAAATAGCGTCGTCGGGTCGTCTTTTAGCATCAAGGCCGCGCGCTCTATAACAGTGTGATGGTGATCTTTGTAGTACTGTAGGTAGGCGTTGCGGATATCTTGTGCATTCATAACTGCCATTATAACAGAGGTGCGGAGATTAACAAACTATAAATAAGTTACTAGTATGCGGCCCAGTTAAGCCAGCCAGCGTTCAGATCAGTTGTTGTTGCTGCGCGTTTATAGGCCCAAAAGTGCGCATAGCCAGGGTCGGTTGAGGCAATGCCTACATACGGACATTCCGTTCCGTCCACGCCCACAAAAGCTTGTGTTGCCTGTGTTATCGATGAATTCGAGGACGTGTAGTACCATGTGTTGCCAGATTGCGATAATGCGACAATGCCAAATTCAGGATCCGCTCCACCGCTACGAACGCAGACGAGCAAATTACGGAAATACGTATCGTTAGGGTTAGAATCGTCCGTCATACTGTAACCATCGTGCGATATTTTTGGAACAGCTGCCGTTACAACATTGCCGGAACTGTCAGTTAACGTACTGAGAATTGTATCTGTCGTTGGATAAGAGCCAGTTGCTGCCTTAAAGCTTTTAAGTCCCGATGCGATACTTCGAAGATCCGCTTGAACAGAGGTGTCAAATGATTTATTTTTTACGCCTGCGTACGTCGCAAGAGTGATAGCAGCCAAAATGCCGATCACTACAATAACGACAACCAATTCGATGATAGTAAATCCATTTTGCGCCCACGCTTTTTGTTGTGCCATCTTGTTTATGGTTATACCACAAATCACCGCTCACAAACAACGGTTAAAAGGAGACTATTCCGCCACCGAGGCAAATTGGCCCGTCGTAAACAACAACTGACTGACCAGCGGTAACCGCGCGCTCAGGATCAACGAGGCTAAGAATAGCAGCGCCATCTAGCCCCAATACAAGACGCGCTTTTATCAGCGGGGCACGATGACGAACCCGAATCTCGTATTCGCCATCCATAGGTTTATCGTTGATCCAGTGAATATTTGCGAGAGTAATCTCTTTTTTCCAAAGCGTCTCATCGCTAAGGTCAGTCGTAACATAGACCTCGTTCTTGTCCATGTTCTTGGCTACAACATAATACGGCAAACCACCGCCAAGTTCTAAACCGTGACGTTGGCCTAGCGTGTAGAAAATCGCACCGTCGTGCATGCCTAGTTTTTTACCCGTTTTTTTGTCAATAATAGCGCCTGGTTTTTGTTCAACATATTGACTCAAAAATTCACGGATACCAATTTTTCCTACAAAACAAATACCTTGACTATCTTTTTTTGCAGCCGTAAATAGACTGCGTTCTTTGGCCATCTCTCGAACCTCAGGCTTTGTATAACCACCCAATGGAAAGAGTGTTTTCTGTAATGCGTCGCCAGTAACTCGATACAAAAAGTACGTTTGATCTTTATTATCATCAATAGCACGTTTTAATATGCCATCCTCAACTTGTGCATAATGTCCTGTCGCAATCATATCTGCGCCATCTTCAAGCGCAGTCTCCAGAAATAGTTTAAACTTTACCTCTTGATTGCACATAACATCAGGATTTGGAGTGCGACCGAGTTTATATTCTTCGATCATGTAATCTACGACTTTGTGTTTGTACTCGTTTTCGAAGTCAAATACCTTAAAGTCGATACCGAGCTGCACCGCCACGCGTTTTGCGTCAGCTAAATCATCCGCCCAAGGGCAACGCATGCCAGGTAAATCTTGTGTCCAGTTTTTCATATAGACACCCGTCACGTCATAGCCCTGTTCAACCAAAAGTGCCGCCGTCAGGCTACTGTCGACACCACCGCTCATTCCTACATATACTTTTGTCATCGTGTTACACCTACATAAAACAATATAATTTTCACAAATTCCCCTACTGCTAAATACCAACCGACAGGTGTCAACCACCAAAAAGCCGACCATTGATCGTCATGCGCTACAGGATGATCTCGGACAAGCACACTCGCTGAACGAGTACTAAATTCAAGGCCTGCACGACGCTCATGATATCCGGATGTTACCAGAATAACCGACTTAATGCCATTTTGCTCGAATAAGCTTTGGGTATTTTCTGCATTTTGCTTAGTCGTCGTACTATACTCTTCAACCAAAATATTTTGTTCTGGTACGCCAGCCGCCAAAGCTTCTCGTCGCATAACCGCAGCATTACTTGGACCCGATTTGTCTTCAGCTGCACCTGAAAAAATGAGCTTTGGCGCCCATCCATTTTGATATAGTTTTATTGCTTCATCCGTTCGGGCTAACGTATCACCACCACTAACCGCAACGATCGCGTCTGCCGGAGCGCACGCACTATTTGTAGCGACTGGCTCATTACCACAACTTGAAAGATCATCCGGACCAAGATATACGGTTAAGCCAACAATAATGATAATCAGCGCTGCGGCAGCACTTATAAGTGCCTTGATCATACAGCTATCCGTTTTCGTTCTCTGGTTATTTCTTCAATAATAATCTCTGCAGCCTGACGTACATTTTCCTCAGTCGAAAGATGTCCAAGCGTAAGGCGTAAGCTGCCATCGGCAATTTCAGGGGCAAGTCCAATTGCCGTTAGAACATGTGAGCGAGTTCCTTTGTTTGCGGCACAGGCACTGCCCGTCGCCACCAAAACACCTCGCATCTCCAACGCAAAGACGAGCCGCTCGGCATCAATGCCAGGAAATGAAATGTGAAGATGTCCAGGTAGGCGTTTTTTCTCATTACCCGAAATAATTGCATCAGAGAATGCACTTGTTAGCTGTTTTTGGAGTTCATCGCGTAGACCTCGAAGTCGCTCGGATTCGAATTTACGGTGTCTTTCAGCAAGCTCCATGGCACCTGCAAAACCAATCACTCCCGCGATATTTTCAGTACCACTTCTTAAGCCTCGCTCTTGACCACCACCAACAATTTGTGGAGTTAAACGGACATGGCTTGCGGCCCATAATAAGCCCACCTGCTTTGGACCATACACCTTGCCAGCGTTGAGTGTTAAAAGATCAACACCAAGTCGAGCTACATGGATATCAATCTGACCCGCACCCTGCGAGGCATCACTATGGAGGTAGATGGGAGTCATGTCCTCTCGCGACAGGCGCGCCTCTCGTTCCTGTCGAATGACAGTAGCAATATCACGAAGCGGTTGGATCGTACCAAGCTCATTGTTGGCAAGTGCAATACTCACCAGCTGTGTGCTCGGGCGAATTGCCTTCTTCACAGCTTCTGCCGAAATAAAGCCACGAGCATCAGCAGCAACAAGCGTATGGTCACGTAGTTTAGCGGCTTCAAGGACGGCATGGTGTTCTATATTTGCCGTCACCATATGTCCACCAATACTTGCAAATGCTAAGTTGATAGATTCGGTCGCACCGGCTGTCATAACTAGTTCGTCAGATTTGGCACCAATGCTACTGGCAATTGTTTGCTTAGCTGCGTCGTAGTCGCGTCGTACAGCAAGCGCTGGAGCATAAGGACTAGAAGGATTATAGAAAAGCTCACTAAAGTAAGGCTGCATACGACGAAAGACACGCTCATCGAGGGGCGTGGCAGCAGCATGATCAAGATAAATAACCTCTTTGATACTCACTCCTTTTAGTATACCAGCTAGGCGAGTTTTTGACCTGTGTGAGGGTCGCGTTTGTATACCCCGCGAGCCACTTGTTCATAGTACATACCCACTGCAGCCACGAGATTATCAAGCTCAGGACCTTCCAAAAAAGAATAGCGTGCACCCTCCTGTACTTTCAAAATGCCGTTAGCATGCACTTCATAACGAACGGTTGTGTTTGCTCGTTTGCTTGTCTTAGGATCGATCCATTCTTCATACCAAATCCATGTTTTTTCATCCAGGCAAAAGAACTCGCGTCGATGGCCCTTTGGAATTTCACCAAAAAGCTTAGAGCCAATTTCGCTTTCAAGCTGAATAAGCTCACGCTCAGTGAGTTTCTTAAGCGGCCGGTTCTTAGGCATCTTAAAGGTGGTTGTCGTATCACCTCCAGTGAGGAGACTGAGGGCTTTTTTAAATATGGTCGGCATATAAGGTTTATACTCCTAAAAGTTCAGAGTCGTTATTGGATTGCATTTCAGCTTCCCATGCACGGAAATCAGGGGATGAAAGATCTACTGGAGTATCGAGATGTTGCTGACGCATCTGTTTAAGGTTGTGACTTACCTGGCCAACCCACTCTGAAGGTGTAGGCGCACGCTCAGGTTGCTGCTTGCCATTTAACCGGTCGAGTGCCTGGCGCTCAAATTCCTGACGACGTCTCAAAACTTGCAACTCTTCAAGAGTCATAAGATCTGGATTGGCCGCATGAATCTCTAACGTATCACCATCATCAAAACGGGTGCCTGGGTTGTGTTCGTAGTTGGGAGTTAGCTGTTCATTCATCACAATCCACCTCGGATTAAACTTAGTGATTTTTGACAGTGTTTGTTTTAAGAAAGATTAAAAAGCGTTTGTGCATTTGCCGTAGTGATAGCCGCGATTCGCTCGGGTGAAACACTACGTACACCAGCATGAAACGTCGCAATTTGTTTCACGAACGCTGGTTCATTCACTTTACCACGAAATGGCGCAGGAGTCAAGAAAGGTGCGTCCGTTTCAAATAGCATTCTCTCGAGAGGAATGTGTGCAAACATCACTTGCTGTGCTTCGCTCTTTGTGAACGTACTAATACCGTTCACGCCGATAAAGAGTCCGCGCGCTAGACCTGCTTCCATATTAACCGTCGTATCTGTAAAACTATGCAATTCACCGCGGATACCGTGAAAATTGTCAAAGACGGGCCAAAAATCGTCAAATGCCTCGCGGACATGAAAAATAATCGGCAAATTTGCCTTTAATGCCATATCTATTTGGGCTTCAAGGGCAGCTATCTGCACTTTTTTGGGACTATGTGTGTAAAAATAGTCCAGACCAATCTCACCCACACCAACGAGTTTTGGAGACTCCACTAAAGAGAGAATCTTTTCCCAACCATCTTTTGTCTCATGCGGATGCACACCAATAGACGAATAAATACCTTCGTGCTTTTGAGCAAACATAACCGCTTCTTCCGAGCTTTGCTCGTTTGTACCCACACATATCATTTTCATCACGCCCGCCTGATGTGCGTTTTTTATCGTTTCTTCAGCATCAAGCGGGTATGACTGCTCGTGAATATGACAGTGCGTATCGACTAGCATGGCTTTATTTTTGTTCGCGCGGGTTAGGAGTGTGGAGGTAAATTTTAGGGAATATACCACCTTCACGTGCAATAGGAACAACCACGCCACTCTCAAACGTTTTACGAATAGTTTCAGCAGTCGATGGCAAGAATGGTACTAATAGATCACTGATTTGCAGTAATGTATTTACCGCGTGTCCAAGCACTTCACCAAGATGAGCCTCAGCGTCCGGCTCCGATTCACGTTTTTTAGCAATTTCCCACGGTTTCACACTTTCAAGATATTGATTCAGCGACCTAACCATTAGCCACGTTTCATCAAGTGCACGATCGAACCGTAAATCGCTAATTGCTTGGCGGTATGGTTGCATGTCATGTTCGCCGTTGGGAGTTTCACCGACAACACCCGCTTGGTAACGTGTCACCATGCTTGCAACGCGGGAAACAACGTTTCCAAGATCATTGCCAAGCTCATTATTGTAGGCGTTTTCAAATTTTTCCCAGGTGAAGTCACCGTCGTCCTGTGTCGGAATATGTCGTGTGAAGAAATAGCGGAACGCATCGACGCCATAGTTGTCGATAATCTCGTTAGGGTCAACGACGTTGCCAACTGACTTGCTCATTTTAGCGCCGCCAACGTTCACATGACCGTGGACTAGAAGTTTCTTAGGAAGAGGCAAATCAAGACCCAGTAACATTGCCGGCCAGATACCAGCATGGAAACGCAAAATATCCTTACCAACAACTTGTATATCTGCAGGCCAATATTCCTGCCAGCCCTCTTGGTCTGGATAACCAAGCACCGTGATGTAGTTGGCGAGGGCATCAAGCCATACGTACATCACCTGATCGTGATCACCAGGTACAGGAACACCCCAACTGAGATTTTTACGTGGACGTGAAATACTCACATCTTGAAGACCATTCTTAATAAGTTCCAAAAACTCGTTCTTACGCGTTTCTGGCACAATCTGCATGCGATCAGTTTCGATAGCTTCGCGGATTTGATCAGTAAATGCACTTGTCTTTAGATAGTAGTTTTCTTCACTTACTTTTTCGTAAGGTTTTTGATGATCAGGGCAAATACCGTTGGTTTCCGCTACCTCTTTCTCGGTAAAGAAAGCCTCATGACCCACGCAGTACCAACCATCATAACTACCTTTATAGATATACGGTTGAAGTTTTTGCCAGATGTACTGTACAGCACCTTCATGGTGAGCGTCAGTCGTACGAATGAAGTCGGTATACTGAGCATCCATCTTTTTCATAAGCAGCTCAAAGTTACCGTACATTTTATCGGTATACTCTTTTGGCGTCATGCCAGCTTCAGCGGCTTTTGCAGCGATTTTATTTCCGTGTTCGTCGGTTCCTACCTGAAAACGAACCTCGTGTCCGTTCTGTTTTTGGTAGCGTGTCCAAATATCAGCATAAAGATAGTCAAGGGCATTACCGATGTGCGGCGTGCCGTTAACATAGGGGATTGCAGTCGTAATATATAGTTTTTTACCCATAGTCACTCTCTAGTGTAACAGATTAGTAGTATTGCTAAAAAGCAGGCTCACCCTGCTCGCACATTTCAGCAACAATCGCAAAACGTCCCTGGTCATCATTACCTTTTAGATATTCGCTATGCGAATAGTAATTGCTACTTGTTGCCGTATCAATATGACTGTTTTCAATATGAGACATAGAGACACCGACCCCAACTAATTGCCGTGCGATAACCTCGTGCAAGCTCTCACCCTTGAATTTATGTAGTGGATATGACGCCTTGCCAACGCCTGGGCTCAGCCATATTTTTAGTGTCGCAGGGTCTGTGCCATACTGCTCGGCTAAAAATTCCACACTGCGGCGAGCGCCCTCAATCTCAGCACTGTGCCTACCAATATGTGAAACCATCAACACGTGATGATCATCATCGTATAGTACCACCCCTACACAATCTGCAAGGGGCAAAAATAATGCATGCCCAGGTTGTTCTACTACAAGCGCATCGGCATGTTCGACGTTTTCCATTGTACGCATGCCGATCGTTTTCTCACTTGGTTTTGCTATACGGTACTTTGCAAAGTCATCGGTCGCATATGTAATACCCACAAGAGTCGCATGATCAATAGAGATTCCGACCTTATCCAAAAACAGACGGCGATTTTTTTCAACTTCGCCGTCGTCTCCAATGCCATATTTCATGTTGCCATCATCTTTAGATGAAATGGCCGCTTTTACGGCAGAACCAAAAATGGTCGGCTGGTCAGACGCAATCATACCTCTAGGATACCTGATTCTAATAGAGTATGCCACTGTTCTATCGAGAGATCCTCCGCACGTGAGTCAGGTGTAATACTAGCTTTAATCAAAAAATCAGCTGCTTGGTCCTTAGAAATTCCGAGTCCACCAGACAGACTACCACGAAGCTTTTTACGTTTTGCAGAAAAACCAGCTTTTACGAGACGGAAGAAATCTTTCTCATCCATATCATCTACCAAGGGTTGGGCACGTGCACGTAAAATCACAACGGCTGAATCCACCTTTGGTGGTGGTGTAAATAATGCAGCCGGGACAGTATCGCCAAGTTCCACCTCTGCAAAAACCTGTGCACTAATTGCCAAAATGCTCATATCTCCCGCACGCGCCGCAAGACGCTCGGCAACCTCTTTCTGTACTAAAAGCACAACCGTAGATGGTTTATTTTTAGCCGTCATCAAAAGTTTTACAATTTTGCTCGTAATATAATACGGCACATTTGCCACTACCTTATATCCTGAGGGTAGGCTCGAAAGATCAAATGTCAGAATGTCCTGATTAATAATAGTGAGATTTTTACCCGGAAATTGACCAGGTAATTTACGTGCAAGCTCGCTATCAAATTCTACAGCCACAACGCTGCCCGCTTGTCGCAGGAGTTCACTCGTAAGCGTCCCGAGACCTGGACCGATCTCTAAAACAGTATCGCTCTGCGAGATATCAGCAGCATCGGCAATGTATGCAAGTGTATCGCGATCGCGAAGCCAGTGTTGACCCAGAGCTTTGTTAGGTGCTGCCATTTACCTATATATATCCTGAAGGCCCTGGCTATTTGAGCATGCAGGCCATGGCTGCCAACCCCTCGACTGATAGGTTTGCCATGCACGCTCATCCTGCACTGCTGCTGGTGCATCACTAGGTATTTGGAACCCTTGATAGCCGCCCCAGGTTGAGATGTTATATTGGTATGCACCATAATACCCATTGCCTGAGTTTCGACTATACGATCCGCCCGCCTCACAGCCACGTAAGCGCACAAGCGCTTCCCCAAAGCTACCGCTGAACGTATTCGTCATCTTAATACCAACTATCTCAACTTGTTGGGCTGGCTGTTGTGTTATAACAGATTGGATTTCGGTGCGGCTTACTTCTTGACCATTCTGCATATTGACTTCATATGTCACTAATTTTTTGCCAGGTGTTCCTGGAGTTTGAATCTTCTTATAACCAACCGGCTGATCAGCATCTTTATTCTGTTGAATTGAAAAATCAATAGCTTGTTCTTCGGTAATCGTCTGCTTACCATTACGCCAAATCTGTACAGTCATACCAGCAGTGATTGGTGTAGTTTGAGACAACGATAGGCCATCATTCGGGCCAAGGGTAATTCCCTTTTCCTTAAGAAGTTCCGCAATAGTTTTCGCTTGAGTATAGGCAGTTACGGTTTTACCGTAGAGATTGAACGTAAACGCCGTTGCCCGGTCGATAGTCAGTTGGACACCTGCGTTTCCGCCAACAATATCGGCATCTTGAGTCATAGATGTTCGATCTTCATCGTGCAGTGTCATACCTGCATGCTCAACTATCTGCTTGGCCGTCTGATACGCGGAAAGCACACGCAGATGTGTGGATCCGTCAACAATAGTTACAGGCCGTGCACGATATATATTTACCTCGTAGCTACTGCCAACAAGCTCGTCATCAAGCCCAGGCTCAACGAGATCGTTCGGATCAATATAGATGTGAGCACCCTGAAGCGCTTTGCGTACACTTGTGGTACGAGTCAGAAAACTCTTGTCTTCACCCCTATCATGAAGGGTGATGAGCCGTTGGCCACTGACAGGTTGCAATGAGTCTGCTTGGGCGCGAGATGCATATGAAACACCAATAAATAGCGTGACAAAAAGAACACCGGCCATAAGAATGCCGCGTGGGACCGTTTGTTTTCGGAGTATACTCTTCATAGATTTTAGAAACACCTCCGCCGGTGTACTGTATAAAATTATAGCAAAAAAAGACGTTTACTGGTAATTTCGCTACTTTTTGACAAGTCGACTGTAGCGTTGAACGAAGTTCCTGAGAACCGTAGGAGCGCTTGATAAGTCGGCCTTCTCAGCCATCTCAAGAATACTTTTAATATCCTCAGGTGCAAAGTAGCCAGCGTGTTTGTAGACTTCTACACGGATCGCAAGGCCTTCCGTGTCAAGCTCTGGATGAAACTGTGTAGCATATAGATTATTTTTAATCCGAAACATCTGAACCGGACAGTCTGGTGACGAAATAAGCAAAACAGCATGTGCGGGGAGCACCTCGCAAGCTTCTTTGTGGCCTACGATTGCTCGAAAAGTATGCGGAAGCCCCTTGCAAAGCGGGTCGTCCGCTCCTTCATTTGTCACTTCCAAATATGCGGGCATTACTGTTTCGGCATACTTGTTACCTATAACGCCACCTTGGTGTGAGCCAAGCGTTCCAATACCATAACAGGCTCCAAAAAACGGATAGTCTTTATCTACAAGTTCATCTAGTAACTTAGAAAGATCCGCCTCGACCCTTTTCTGTACATCGGTCTTTTTTTCGGTAGGTTTACTGATATCAAACGGACCACCGCCAAGGATAATACCAGAGTAATCATCGAGATTTATTTTAGGAAGTGGTGAAGACTCTACCCTAAAACGCACCAGCTGCTCGGGGTGTAAGCCACTTGCCTGCAAAAAACCGTCGTATTCATTGTTTGACGTAACATCCTCTGGGCGAGTTTGTAAAAGCAAAAAGGGCTTTATATCTTCCATTACAGATATAATACCACTGACAGATGTGAATTGTGTAGGTGAAGTTAGATTTTCTCTAGTCGTGCGTATTCGACATTGAGTTTTTTTGTCTGACCGTTTGTAAACCGTACCGTCACTGCCATACCATCAATATCTATTACCTCGCCCACGCCAAACTGTGCCGAGTGAACACCGTCACCAATATCAAAACCAGGCATCATGTCAAACTCATTGAAATCTTCAGGTGTCCTGGTTGTAAAACCAGTGGCTGGCGCTGTAACCACATCTTGCCCCATGTCTGCCAAAAAGCGAGACGGCATATTATAGCCACGCTGGCCAAACTGTAGCCGACTCTGTGCATAGCTGAGGTGAAGCTCTTCGCGAGCGCGAGTCATACCAACATAACAAAGCCGTCTTTCTTCCTCAAGTGCAGCCGGACCATCATCTTGCACCCGTGCATTTGGAAAAATACCTTCTTCCAAACCAACCATAAAGACAACAGGAAACTCTAGACCTTTCGCCGCATGAATAGTCATAAGGGTAACTTTTTGCTCGCTACTATCACTGTCGGCGCTGGACATTAAGGCTACTTCTTCTAAAAAGTCTGGAAGAGTCAGAAACGATTTAGCGTCAGAAACAAGTGAACCAAGGTTAGCTTCACGTTCTTCAGCTTGCGGTGTGCCATCCAAAATAAAATCCCGATAGCCAGTTTTATTAATAAGAGTATCGATAAGCTCGCTAGGTGAAGCCTCCGCCTCGACCTTGCCCTGAAGACCTCGCAGTAGTTCACCCAGCGAAACGAGCGCCGCCTTAGCGCGTGACGTCAAACTGCTCGTTTGTTCGGCGTTTACTAAACTCGAAATTATATCCATGCCGTTTTGAGCCTGCCATAGTAAAAACTTTTCAAGACTCGTAGGACCAATGCCTCGCGTTGGTACGTTCACAATCCGACTAAAACTCATACGATCATTCGGTTGATATAGTAGACGTAGGTAGGCAATTACATCTTTAATTTCTTTACGATCATAAAACCTTACGCCGCCAATAATTTGATACGGGATTCGATGTTGCAATAACGCACGTTCAAGTGTATAGCTCTGCGAGTTTGTACGATACAAGACGGCAAAATCACCATATTGCCGAGCACCAATGCTTGCCTGCGCGTTTATACGACTCGCAACCATATATGCTTCTTCAGCCTCATCATACACACCGTGCACCTGAACGGGTGCACCTGCCGGCTCAGCTGTCCACAACTTTTTATCGGTACGCTGAGTATTTTTAGTGATAACACTATGCGCAGCTTCAAGAATCGAACCCGTACTTCGGTAATTCTGCTCGAGTTTTACAATTTTTGCGCCGGGAAAATCTCGCTCAAAATTAAGAATGTTCGTAAAATCCGCACCGCGCCAACTGTAGATTGAGTTGTGAACCGCCACGCCACCAACAATATAGTTATGCACTCTCTCAATATCAAGATCATAGACGTTACCTTCATAAGCCTCTTTTGTCACCGCAACAACCTGATCTGCTACCAGTTGATTGCGTTGCTTTACAGGGATAGCCATGCCAACGTACACCTGGCTTGCTGGCATGAAATTGTACGATGCGCCTTCCGTCATGTACGCATACCTACGAACTTGCATACGACTGTCATTAATCGCGGAATGAAGCTTATCAGCTATCGTCTCGATATGGCCATAGTCTAGATTATACATCTCCGACCTGAACGCACCTGATTTACCCGAACGCACATTGATACCTAATTTCTGAAATACAGCAAGATCTTCTTGTTTCGTCGTATTAGCCGAGATTCTACTTGCTGACCACGGACTTTGACTTGTCGTTCGCTTATCACCAAATAATACGACATTCACATTTAGCCTGCTTATTCCATTGCGAGTTGTGGCTTGTGGATAGAAATGCGGATACTCGAACAGTAGCCCAATGTCTTTCATGAGTGATTTGGCACGCGATTTTGTATCAATTTCTTCGTAGAGTTGATTGATGTATGTCTGACTAAACGATGTTGATTGGGCTGAGGCGTGAAATATAGTCATCGGTATGCCATACTCGTACGCAAGGCGGGATTCATAAAACAACGCTTCTTGACGGCTTTCACATACTTTCAAAACCCACATCCGGTCTGCTCGCTCTTGATTGGCACGTACTCGGAGTCCTATATCATTTTTCTTGCCATCAAATCTTGTGCCTTTAGCGACACCGATTCGGTATCCCTTGCTCTGTGAATACATTAGATACACAAAGAATGCATCACTCACCCCCCATCTTGCAAACACTAGGTGATTCGGGGTGCATGTTATGACATTACCTGATTTTGTTGTAATCTTGATCAACTCACCCGAATAAGAGAACCTCTTGCGCTGCGTCACGGTAAAATCGCCTACTTTACCATATCCACTCGCACTACGAACGGTATCCCCCGCCTTAAGGGTCTCAATCTTCTTTAAACCACTCGATGTTTCCACAAGACTACCTTCGGTGAGACATTGCCAGTCATCACCTACAACACAAATATTACGGTCGTCGTTTACGAGACTTTTTACAATCGCATACTGAGCGGCGTTCGTATCCTGATACTCATCGATAAGAATATGTTTGAACTGTGCTCGCCATTTTACACGAGTTGCTGGATGCTCTCGGAATAGCCGAACAGTCTCGATGAGTAAGTCATCAAAATCAAGTGCACCGGCGTCTTTACGTAGTTTTTCATACAACGTATAGATACGAGCAACCTCCTTTTGAAACGGATAGTTTGCACTTGCTTCAAATTCTTCAGGTGTTACAAGTTCGTTTTTGGCATTAGAGATAAGTGAGCTCACCGCGCGTGGCTTAATTTGTTTATCACCGATAGACAGCTGTTTCATAGCCTGCTTGATAAGGCCTTGCCTGTCGTCTTCATCGTAAATAACATAATTAGCGGAAATACCAATCTTGTCACCATCATGTCGAAGAAGTCGTACGCAAATGCCATGGAATGTGCCCATCCATGGCATAAAATTACGCGCTCCACCATCCTGACCGAGTAATACTCCGAGTCGTTCACGCATTTCACGCGCCGCTTTGTTAGTAAATGTCACAGCTAGGATTTCGTTTGGCCATACGCTCTCGTTAGCAATTAAGTAAGCGATCCGATGCGTTAGCGTTTTCGTCTTACCGCTTCCGGCCCCTGCCAAGATTAATAGCGGCCCAGACGTCGTTTTTACCGCGTCAGCTTGCGCGGGATTAAGGTCTTTGAGTAAATCCATTAGCTTTATTATACCCGACCCTTTACATCACGGTGAGTATTTTGTGTTGTGTTATAGGCCTAGCGCCTAAATAATATTAGAGAAATAAAGCGCGGCACCAGCTCCAGCGCCTATGACCAGAATAATAACGATCCATAGAACCCACAGCCAGCCTGACTTCTTTTTAGCCGGGTGAGCAAGCGGTTGGTGGTAGCTATCCGTATCATAGATGGAGCCATTTTTTTGGTCTCCCGTACTCGGCTCTTCGTGGTATTGCTGCGGAATTGAAGTAGGGCCAGTTGACACAGGCTCAGTCTTCTCCTGATGTGGTTCTGCTTTCTCTGTCTTCGGTTCTGGCATTTTCTCAGGTTCTGCCTCAACGTCTTTTGTAGCATCGTGAGCTTCCTTGAGAGAATCATGAGTCGTATCAGCCTCGACTGCCATTAAATCATTACTAAGCTCCTCGGGAAGAAGCGGTTCTACATCGGATGGATTAGCGGGAAGCTGTGCATTAGGATCATCGACAGTCTTTGGCTCATCCTCTTCTGGTTTTTCCCACACTGGAGCGACCGGCTCTTCTGCAGGTGTTGATGTGTTCGTCGATATCCCGCCAAGTGGTCGTTTTTCTACCTTAGCGTCTGGAAGAAAAGGCGATGTGAGTGGGGCTGGCGATAGGTCTTCAGCTTCAGCCTGTGGAGCCTCAATAGGAGGTTCAGGGGTCTTTTCTTTCTCGTCTTCGTCGTTTTTTAACGACGCATGAGGAACGATATCGAGTGGATCGGGCCAATCACTTGCCGGTGCCGATGCTTCGACGGATTGTGAAGGTATTTCTGAACCACCT
This sequence comes from Candidatus Chromulinivoraceae bacterium, assembly GCA_035478595.1. NCBI lineage: Bacteria > Candidatus Babeliae > Candidatus Babeliales > Candidatus Chromulinivoracaceae > Candidatus Chromulinivoraceae bacterium. The sequence continues at coordinate 12,039 of DATIJL010000018.1, read as the reverse complement.
GGATTCGAAGCTGCTGGTTCTTCTTTTCTTACTACCGGTTCAGAAGATGGCGTAACTGATTTTACTGGCGAGACTTCTTGAATAAGCGGAGCGTTGTTTCGAGGTTCAATAGTAACCCCTTGACGAGAAACGGGCATATCCGGTTTTTTAGTATTCATATCTGAAGATGGATGAACGACGTCCATGAAACGACCAGCGCGACGAGCAGCTGGTGCTGTGGCTGCAGGTCGTGGAGCGCTTTGAATAGTTGGAGCGTTAGGACGAGACGGAATATTTGGAGTTGCAAGTGGAGGAATAGCCGAACTAGAAGGTGTGTCTTTACCCTCAACAGCCTCGGCAGCAAGCTTTGTGAGGCGATCAAATTGCGGCTGAGCATCGCCACTAAGTGTTGGCGTGATATCGAGCGTCTTAATCTTTTCCTCGCCAGGTGGGGTCGCCGTTTTGGGGACGTTGGTCATCAGGGAATTTACCGCCCGGTCAAGTTCATCAAAATCTAGATCTTTCATTTCCCACCCTTACTTTTTAACCATATTAGAGCCCTGATGCGCTTTTTCTGTAATCATCGCAAATGAATGCGCGTCAAGACTTGCACCCCCGATAAGCAATCCGTCCACGCCGTCAATCATTAAATACCCGCCAGCACTGTCACTCGTGACGCTACCGCCGTACAGCACTCGGAGAGATTCTGAAGCAGCTTCACCATACAAATGCTTGATCTGATTGCGAATAGTCTTAATCGCCTTCCGCACGTCATCAGGCATGGCGTTATTACCCGTCCCAATAGCCCAAACTGGTTCATAGGCAATAGTCACCATCTCCAGTTCTTCGCTCGTAATATTAGCAAGACCCGCCACGAGTTGATCGTGCAACACCGCATTCGTTTCGCCATCCGTACGCTCGCCAGCCGTCTCACCAATACAAAGAATTGGTTTAATCTCGTTACGAATAGCCGCTTGTACCTTGTTGCGTATCTCTTTATCTGTTTCGTTAAAAATATGTCGACGTTCAGAGTGACCGATAATCGCGTAGTCGACAATACCGCGCAGTTGCGTTGCCGAAACTTCACCGGTATAAGCACCACTATCTCGCCAATAAAGGTTTTGAGCTGCCAACTTAAACTGACGACGATCTACCTGCAGGCTGAGCGATTGGATAGTAAGGACAGTGGGCGCCAAAACCACCTCGACATCGCGGTGAACTTCTATCATACCGGCCAATTTATGGACATACAGACTCGCCTCATGAGTATTGAGGTTCATCTTCCAGTTGCCGACGATTAGTTTTTTATCTCGAGCCATATTCTACTTATGCTTCTTTGTTAATTAGTGTATCGCACTTATTTACGGGCGTCCAGCAAGCTTTCTATGCCTGGTAGCTTTTCACCTGCCATCAGTTCGAGGCTTGCGCCTCCACCAGTAGAAACATGCGTAAAACTAGCACCTTTTTGAGCGTCCCATTTCAAGACAAAATCCGCAGTGTCTCCACCGCCAATAATTGAGGTGATGCTAGGGTTCGTTGCCAGAGTTAGCGCTAATCGAGCTGAACCGTGCGCAAAAGTGGGATACTCAGCCATACCTAGCGTTCCATTCCATATAACCGTCTTGGCTTCACTTGCCTTCTGACATACTAATTCAATCGTGTCATCTCCAACATCCAAAGCTTTTTCATCAGCAGCAACGCTCTGGATGGGAATAACCTTACGTGGTTGATCCGTATCCGCGCTAGTCGCAACGGCTAGATCGGTTGGAAGGAGTAAGAATGAATCCACGTTGTCTTGACCCACTTTTTTAGCTGCAGTAGCATAAATATCATCTAAGACGGGCTTAGCATCCGTATCAACTTTACTTAACCCTACAGAATAGCCTTTATACGAAAGAAACGTATTCGCCATGGCACCGGAAATAATAATCGTATCAGCAACTTCAATAAATGCTTTGATGACGTTGATCTTATCAGCAACCTTAGCCCCACCAAGTACCGCAACAAGCGGACGCTTAGGTGATTGCATGGCGTCGGTAATAACTGTGTATTCTCGTTCGAGTAACAGGCCGGCAACACTCGGCAATTGCATAGTAATAGCTGAGGTGCTTGCATGCGCACGATGAACTACTCCAAAACCATCCTGTACGAAATACCGAGCCGTACTGCTTTCGGCAAGTTCGCGGGCAAATCCTTCGTCGTTAGCTTCTTCACGGGGGTCAAATCGGAGATTTTCTAATACGATAACACTACGCTTAGGCGCCTGCTTAACCGCCATTTTAACCTTGTCTCCCACCGTTTGGTCGACAAATCGTACAGGTTCACCCAAAAGTTGAGCTAGTCGCAAGGCCACTGGCTCAAGACTTAGTTTTTCGTCACGCCCCTCGGGACGCCCAAGGTGACTAATAATAACGACCTTACAACCATCAGCAAGTAGTTTTTTTACGGTCGCAAGCGATGCACGAATTCGAAAATCGTCATCAATCGTGCCGTCTTCTTTCAATGGTACGTTATAGTCTGCCCGGAGTAGCACTGTTTCATGCTGCAGTGGCACCGTATTGATAGTCTGCTTAAAAAATGTCATCACCCCACCCTGTTATTTCGCTATGTTTATTCTAACACGCGAAGACGAATTGTGTCAGTAGCCCCGATCAAACCTGGCTGGCGTCCACTAACAATCGCAACGGTGACTTTTTGCTTGTCACCAAAGTATCCACTCGCTTTTAGCTCTTTCGCAAGCTCAAAACCAGCACGTTCGCCATCAGGACGAACAAAGCTCTTGTTTGCATAACTTAAAGCCAATTGCTGGGCAGTACCCACCTCACTCGTAACACTAATAATAGGCAGATTCGGACGATGTGCTGCAATATTGGCAGCTGTTGCGCCGGACTTAGTTTCAGCTACAATTGCATCCACTTTAAGCTGCTGCGCAAGCGAGACCGCAGCCGCGCTAATGGCATCAAGCTGACTGTTTTTCATAGCAACGACATCTTCAAGCCGAGTAACCGTCGCGTGTTCCTGTGTATAAAGGATGGTTCGTTTCATAGCCATGACAGTCTCGATTGGATAACTGCCGTTGGCAGTTTCATCGCTCAACATAACAGTATCCGCACCCTGAATTACAGCGTTCGCAACATCGCTTACCTCTGCACGAGTTGGTTCAGGAGAGTCAACCATACTTGCCATCATCTGGGTTGCAACGATGCTAAGCTTGCCGTATTTACGACAAAGCGCAACGATACGACGCTGAACAATAGGCACAACCTCAGCACCAGCCTCAACCGCAAGGTCACCACGGGCAACCATAATGCCATCGCTAGCCTTAACAATCTCTTCAAGCACATCGTCTTTGATAGCGGCTTTTGTCTCAATTTTGGCTATAATTTGTACATGTGAGCCATGGCTTACAAGGATCTGGCGAAGATTATTAATATCATCGGCAGACTGCACAAAGCTAAGCGAAACATAGTTGTAGTCCTTAGTAACACCATATTCGATGTCTTTGAGATCCTTAGGCGTAAGAATGTCACCGCCAAAATCGGTGTCTGGCAGATTAAGACCCTTACGACTCATAAGCGTTCCGTCATTTTCTACACGGACTTTTACAGCTGTCGCTGAAGGAATCTCAATAACTGTCGTGCGAACTTTACCATCAAAAATATAGATAGGCTCGCCAACTTTTACCTTTTCAGATAAGTTATATTGAACTGGCAGTGTAAGGCTGCCGTCATGCTCAACCGCATGATCAAGTACCAGCTCATCACCCTTTTTAACCGGTAATTTGTTATCTACAAGAATACCTAGACGGATCTTTGGACCCTGAAGATCCTGCAAAATAGCAACAGGTTTTTTAAGTTTATCGCTGGCTTTGCGAATCCACTCGATCTGCGCGTCACGCTCTTCGTAGGTTCCATGACTGAAATTATGGCGAAAGCCGTTTACACCAGCGCCTAGAAGCGCTTCAATTGATTCGTAATTGTCGACTGCAGGCCCGACGGTTGCAAGGATTTTGGTTCGTTTAAAAATTACACTCATATTACATATATTGTACCACCGTTCGCATTGTTCTTAGCCCGTTTTGCCTGTAGGTGTATGTAAGGTGTATAATGGATAACATACAATCAAACTGATATACTGACAATTCTGAAGCTATGCAAGAAAAACTCGCATCTATACTAGAAAAACTTATCGCGATTCCAAGCGTGACGAGTGATACTATTGCCTGCCACGACATATTGGAATTCGTTCGTAGCGAGATTGAGCCACTCGGACTTCATATCACCGCCAGCCCTGCAGAAACAACCAATCCTTGGTTCTATGCCACCACTCGTAACGTAAAGCAACCAGACATACTACTAGCAGCGCACCTTGACGTAGTACCTGCACCTAGTGAGTTATTTACTATGCGTAACCAAGACGGGAAGCTCTATGGACGAGGTGCTTACGATATGAAGCTCGCCGCCGCCTGTTATATTGCATTTTTAAAAGAGAACGCTAACCAACTTCATATGCTTAACATCGGCGTATTGTTCACGACAGACGAAGAAACTGGCGGCAACAGCATACCTGATGTCATTGCCACCGGACTCCGACCAAAGGTTATTTTTATCCCGGATGGTGGCGACAATTGGGAGATTGAACAGCGTGCCAAAGGTTTTTTTGGTGTTCGTCTCTACGCAAATGGCAAAGCCGCTCACGGCTCACGGCCGTGGGAGGGTGACAATGCACTGCACCGGATTATGGATGTATGCCACACACTTCGTAGTGAGTACCCGTTTAAAAGCCCAGAACACGGTACACTTTCAATCACAAGTATTAAAGGTGGCGAAGCGGTCAATCAAATTGCCGATTCAGCCTCAGCGCTCATGGATTTCCGTAGCTTTGACAGTAGCGAACTTAGCCGCTTTAAAAAACGACTTGACGACTTAGCTGAGCTACACGAAATAGAGGTGCAGATCACCCAAACGGGCGATCCTGTCATCTTCGATAAGACAGATCCCGCCGTACAGCCATTTCTGACAGCCTATCAAAGCCTTCGTGGTGAGCCAGCCAAGTACCATGATTCATATGGCGGCACCGACGCACGCTATTTTGTTCCTTATAATATCCCCTGTATCATCGTTGAACCCTATGGTGGCAGCCGTCATAGCGAGAGTGAATGGGTAAGCCTTCAATCTCTTGAAGAGTACTTCGAACTTATTGAACAATGGATCCTTTCGGGCAAAACCGTACTCAGTGATCGTATCAACCACATCTCACTCACTGTATAATAAGAGTATGTCAGTAGATCCACAGCAAATTCCCCCTATTATTCAATCGCTTGCACCGCTTATTTCGCATTATGGCTATTTAGGCGTAGGCGGATTACTACTACTTGAGGACTTCGGCATTCCTGTACCTGGTGAAACAGTCTTAATTGCTGCTGCTTTTTATGCAGGCTTGGGTGATTTGAATATATTCATAGTAGCCGTCGTCGCATTTATTGGTGCGGTGCTCGGCGATAACATAGGATTTGCTATTGGTGAATATGGTGGTCATCCTCTTGTTCAAAAATATGGCAAGTACGTGTTCTTAACACCCGAAAGGCTCCACAAGGCAGAGCATTTCTTTAACCACCATGGAGGCAAAGTTGTAACTATTGCACGATTTATCGAGGGGTTGCGTCAACTAAATGGTATCCTAGCCGGTCTCAGTGACATGCGGTGGGCCAAGTTTATCGTCTTTAACGCTCTGGGTGCTGCACTGTGGGTTGGGACATGGTCACTTGTTGGCTATTACAGTGGTAACCACATCCAGACATTCCTGCACTACCAAATGTACATGAGCCTTACAGTAGTAGCTGCACTTATTCTTTATATTCTTTTTCGCATCATCAAAAGACAACGCGAAGCTAATGTATAAATCTTTGCTTACTACGGCGTAATATTGACAATAATAAAATAATAGTTTATTATACTAAAGTTCTTTACCAAATGGGATTATCACATATAGGTAGGAAAGGAATCCAGCCATCATGGCCTGGCCCACCAGCCCCACCACCCCGGTCAACACCGACGCATGCCTCGTTCCGACCAGCAACGTCGTAGCGCTGCTCCACGACCTCGTGTTCTCGAACCAGGTGGTGGAAGCCGTCGAGTCCGAGCCCAGTGAGTCCATCTGGGATCTGGAACTTTACCACCACCCGACTGACGACTGGACCTCAATCGCTCCCGGCGTGCAAGTCCGGAAGAACGGTGACGGAATCGTGGTTCGCGTGCTCAAGAACTCCTAAAAGAACCCTTCGCGCCTTCGCAGTCCATGCGTGATCCCCTTTAGTTTCGAGCTAACCCCGTTTTCTAGTTGAGTATGTAAATACCCCGAGAAAGCGGGGTATTTCATTTTTAGTCACACCAAAGAAAAACACTCATCTTGACGATGAGTGTTTTTCTTTGGTGATCTCACCGGGAATCGAACCCGGATTGCCAGGATGAAAACCTGGTGTCCTAACCGTTAGACGATGAGACCAAATTTTGGTTAGCGATAGCTATTGTAACAGATTGATTGCAAAATAAAAAGCCCCCTTACAGGCTAACTTTTTTACAGTGGGTGATCCGGAGTTTCACCTCCCGATCACCCACTGCGTCCAACGGAATGACGACTACTATGCCGCTGTTGAAACTCCAGGCGCCATCCCCAGCTGCTTCAACCGGCGACGGTCGCGCTTGGGTCTGCCATGGTAGTTGCGAGCATTGTGGTACGAATCCTTGTGCGGACGACCGCTAAGGAGGTAATCGTCCACCACCGTCGGCACCATCGACCATTCACCGCTCATGTACCAGATCGAGAACTCATCCCGAAGCCGCACCAGCACTCTGACGATCAGTTCGTGCTTTATGCGACGCAGAATGTAATCGATCTCGCTCTTGGCGCACGCGCCGTAAACGACAGGGAGGTCCTTGACAGTCAGAATAGCCCTCCAAGTGTACGCCTTCACATGCCCTGCAACATAGCGGGCAAGATCGCCCACTTTGTCGCCAAGCCCGAGGACGTAACCAGGGGTTGCCCTGCTGTCGGTTCGGGACCTTGCGAGTGCGAAGACCTTGATCGTCTGGTAGCGAACTTCTCGCTCCATCTTCTCAAGCACCTCCGCATCGAACAGCTCATCCAGGGCAATGAGCCCAACTCGACCCACCAGCCGTCCACTCACTCTCGTGGAGCCACTTTTTGATTGCGTCATCGTTTTCACTCCGTAGGTACGTCGCGAAGACTGCCGGTCTCTTTCTTTGGTGAGACGATGATCTGCGATGCCACCATTTAATATCTTAATCATGTAAACATCAAGATAATATGTCAATAATATGTTGTAGATAATATTCCCTCTGTGTCCTAGAGCATATTTCATCTGCTTTCCACCTCTATACACTATTGACATTTTAGCTATTTTGTGATAAATTATTAACATCACTCGTGTGTGGAGAAAGATGCGAGCGGGATCATTAAAAAATCGGATCATTACAGTACATGCTCTTGCGAGCTGTAGCGCCATATATATCTTTTACGGTATGTATAGCGCTGCAGCTTGCAGCCCTACGTTGAGTTAATCTCCGTAGCAGATATGCATGAACAAAGTATTTACACCAGAGAGGTGATCAACAGATAGGTAATTGACTACATACAGTTGCTTATCTGTTGATCACCTCACCATCTGGAGTTGTCAACCGCTGCGAACCTCGCAGCGACCCTACCGCCTAGAAAGGCATCGCCGTGACGAACAACACCCGTCAGCTCGTTGGCCACCTGAGCGGACTGCGCGACTTGCTCAACCAGTACGCGAAGGACCTCGTCAGCGAGTACCAAGAGGACCTGCCTGCCGCCCGCGTCAACGCGAAGGGCGACAAGGACCTCCTGGCCTCCATCGATGTCCGCGCCGAGGCTCTGCGCGCCGCAACCGCGACGCAGCACGAGGCCGTCGACGTGTGGCAGCGAGCGGTGCAGACCATGAACACCAACCCCGCCCAGGCCATGAAGCTCTACGAGCAGGCCCGCGGGTTGGCCGACAAGGTCGCGGCCGTCATCCTGAACATCCCCGTGCCCACCCCGGACACGAAGGAGAAGAAGGACGACAAGGCGCCGAAGGTGGATCCGCCCAAGGGTGGACCCACCCCCCAGCCGCAGCCCACCCCGGCTCCCGTTCCCACCCCCCAGCCGCCGGCTCCCGACGCCAAGTCCGACAAGGACAAGGGCGACAAGAAGACCGACGACCCGAAGGGCAAGGACCCGATCCTGGCCGCCATCGAGGCTCTCGGTGCCGACTGCAAGAAGAACCACACCGACGCCCTGGGTGCCATCGAGGCACTCAAGCCCGGGCTGATCAAGCCCGAGCTCGCCAAGATCCTGAACGGACTCACCCCCGAGCAGCTCAGCGGCGTCCTCAACCGTGCGGGCCTCAACCCGCGCGGAGTCAGCATCCTGAACATCCTCGCCGCTTACACCGACGAGGAGCTGACCGCCCTGCTGGCTTCCGCCTTCCAGGGCAGCCAGCGCGGTGACGTGATGGAGCGGCTCCGCCGCTACTTCCCGCGCCGCGACGACCAGTCCGGCACGCCCGCACACAACTAGGGTGACCACCAAGGCACCCTCCTACCACGGAAAGGGGTGACACCATGTTCACATGGATCGTCATCGTTCTCCTGGGGGTGTTCGCGGTGGGTTCACTCCTGCCGCGTCAGCACCCTCAGAACCACCCCAAGGCGGGACAGCGTTACTGCTACCCCGTCTTCGCCCTGCTCTCCGGAGTCCTGGCGATCTTCCTCGTGATCACGCAGTTCGCCCACGTCAGCTTCCTCGCGTCACTCATTTTCTGGGTGACGTGGTGGCTCTGCCTGATGGTGGTCGCGCTGTTCCCTCATGGGGATGGTCTCTGGGGGACGCTGTTCGCGACCGTCGCCGCACTGGCGATTGTTCTGTCGCCGATCGGCCTCACAACCTCCGGTTCCAACCAGTCGGCCAGCCAGAACATCGGCGGCGACCAGGCGCAGAGTCAGGCTTCGCCGGGAACGGGCATCGCGCCCGCTACCTGTGACCCTGCCTACGTCCAGAAATGGGAGAACAACCCGGACTACCGGGTGGTGGACGGCGGCCTCTACGAGGACGTCACGCACCACACGATCACTCCGGCCCAGGCTGACGCCAAGCAGCGTGCGGTGGCCGGTCACGACGTTCGCGCCCTCGCAGGCTATGCCTTCAGCGAGGGTCTGCGCAGCGACGCGACCTACACCAACCTGCTGGCGCCAGACAAGAAGTGCCTGTCGACGCAGGGCATCGCCCTGTACAAGGCGCTTACCAGTAAGTGGGACACCAGCCACGTGTCCATCGCACCGGCTCCGGCCAACGCGACAAACAGTGGCATGGAAGACAGCTCACTCGTGGTCAACGCCACGAGTGGCATCACCGGTGATCGGACCGCCCTCAAGCGGTCCTACGCCAGTGGTGGTCCCACCTACGCACTGGCACGGTGCGGCAACCCGGTGTTCCCCGGCAAACCTACCAAGGTTCCGCCGGGTCACACCGACCAGCACCCTTCGGCACCGCCGAGCACGCCGCCGACAACTCCGTCGACGACAAAGCCTCCGACGACGCCTCCTCCCACAACGACAACTCCCCCCACCACCCCGCCGACGACGCCGCCGACCACGCCTCCGACAACGACGCCTCCCACCTGCCCTCCGGGACAGACGGGAACCCCGCCAAACTGTCTGGAGACGAAGGGGCCCGGACCGGTGCCTTCGGGCGTACCGACGTTCCCGACGCATTCACAGCCGCCGGAGACATCGCCGCCCGTGGAAACCCATCCGGCGAATCCGTCGACTACGCCCGGCTCCGAGCCGACCGGTGTTACGGCCCCCGGCGCAAGCCAGGGACCGACCACTCCGGTCACTCAGCCGCCAGTTACGGGTGCACCGCCCTCCACCAACCCGGGTACTGGGATCCAGAACCCGGACGGTGGTGACAGCAACAGTGGGAACACCGTCCTCGGCGCGTTCGCCCTTCCCTTCCTGGGACTGGGTCTGCGTGTTCGTGGACGCCGCAACCGAATCTGATTCGGCGCAGGGCGGTGGAATGGCCTCAAGCCTTCCGCCGCCCTGCCGCGGGTATTACTTATTCGTGCATATATACCAAGGAGCCAATCTCCTGCACCTCGTGCAGCGACGGTTAGCTCCTTGGCTAACCCATGTTTTGTAATGATCCGATTTTATCCCAACAATTGTGCACGTTAACAATAAAATGTTCAGATAGTTTTACTTGTATATTGTTTTGTTATATAGTTTTATTAAGTTCCATTTAATCTGGTATGTGGAGTACCAGTAAGGAGAGTACATATGAATAAATTTATAGCCGCTATCAAGCGGTCACCGAAGCGCAATGCACTGCTTGCAGTCGTATTTGCAGCGGTTATGGTACCAGCAGCTTTGTTTGCTTGGGGACCAGACCGTCCAACCTTTACTATGGCGCACCCAGCCCCATACGTAACATTCAACTCAATCACCGATAACCCTCAGAGAGGTGATGAGCGCAACTTTGTTGGCATTAAGGCCGACACCGCACCAAACAGTGCATATTCACAAAACACCACCCTGCAACCGGGTCAAAATTATGATGTGCTCGTTTACTATCACAACAATGCTGCAAGCAACCTAAACGATGCTGCTCATAACTATGTTGGTATAGCTCACGGTGCATTTATGCGCGTGCAGATGCCTGCAACAGTAGACGCTGGCCAGCAAGCTCGTGTTACTGCTTTTGTTGGTGCAACCAATGCAAACCCACAACAGGTTTGGTCTGAAGCGTACGGTAATGCTTCTGGCAACTACGCACTTACATATGTCCCAGGTTCAGCAACTATCTACAACTGGGGTGCCACGAACGGGTCGAAAATGCCCGACTCTCTGTACACTACAGGTACACCACTTGGCTACGACAAGCTTGACGGTAACCTACCTGGCTGTAACAACTACTCAGGTTATGTTATCTTTAAGATTCACGTAGACCAGCCTAACTTCGAGATCCAAAAAACAGTCAGCAAGGCCGGCACTAACCAATATGCTGCACAAGTTTCAGCACAGCCTGGTGATGAAGTTGAGTATAAGATTCAGTACAAAGATACTGGCACAACTCAGCAGAACAACGTTCTCATTAAAGACCAGCTTCCTGCTGGTGTAACATACGAGAACGGTACAACTCAAATTGCAACGTCTGCTACAAACGGTCAGTGGACTGCAACCAACGATGGCGTCACTAACGGTGGCATCAACATTGGTTCATACGCTCCTGGTGGCAACGCTTACCTTAAGTTTAAGGCAAAGATTGCAAGCAATGACCAGCTAGCACAGTGTGGCCTTAATACACTCGTCAACACTGCAACGGCCGATACGGCCAACGGCAGCAAGAGTGCTACAGCAACTGTTACCGTTACAAAAACATGTGAGACGCCAAATACCGTTCAGGTATGTGACCAGACAACTGGCAAGACAATCACTGTTGATGTAAAGGATCAAAGCAAATACAAGCCAGTGGGTGATGTTGCTTGTCAGCCGACAACTCCTACCACTCCAACTGAACTTCCACACACTGGTGCAAGCGACAGTATCATTGCCCTTATTGGTGCAGGATCACTCGTTGCAGCGATTGGCTACTATATTACCAGCCGTCGTGCACTCAACTAGAGACTGACCGCTCAACTTTCTGAGCTCGTCTCGGATAAAACCACCCTCGTTTTAATACGGGGGTGGTTTTTGATATACTATAAATACCTATGGCAAAGCAGAAGAAAAAACGCAACAAAGTCTACACCGGTAAGGACGCCGCAATCAGCCGCCCTACCGTCACACGTATCAGCGCGGAAAACCGCAATAAAGTTCAGCAGTGGTGGTTTGAGAAAAAACCAATCGCCAAACCTGTACTAATTGGCGTCGCTGTGGCAATAATCGTTATATGGCTACTTTTTGAGCTCATCCGCGTCATGAGTGGCGCTTAGCTTTTTAATTGGCAGCCTAAATCCAAACGTACTTCCCTCACCCTCGG
>DATIJL010000017.1 GCA_035478595.1 Candidatus Chromulinivoraceae bacterium | reverse complement strand
GATATCCCCAGCGGAGTAGCCTTTACGAAGTAATATTCCAATCTCGGCACGCTCTACTTTGGTGAGGTGTTTGTAGCTGCTCATGCTCCACCAGAGTAGCAAAAGTGCTACGCACTTTCGCACTTCAGAGTTAAGTTTAGGACACAACGACCCGAAAGGCCCTTGCAATGAACCTGACGCAGAAGATCCAGGTCGCCCTGTCCGGTGCTGGTCTGTCCCTCGGCGACTTCACGCTGAGCTCCCCCGACGACGTCGGCGGAGTGACCGTGAAGTCGATGACCGACGACCCCGACCACGTCGCCTCCGCGCGAGACGCGCTGGAAGTGGCGCTGCCGTCGACGGAGTACATCGTGGCGTTCAACAGGTCGATCACCGACCCGGCCGTCTACGTGCGCACCCGCCCGGCAGGGTTCTAGGACTCTGATAGGCCCCGACCGAGACTCACAGAGCTCACGGTCGGGGCTGCTTCCATAATAAACGCCGATGCCCGATGAGGGCTATTTTTATTGTAATTTGGAGTTCATGTTTATTGCGGAGGGGAGGGATTCGAACCCCCGAATGCATGGGCCAAAAAACATGTAGTCGCGATTCGCTATGCAACCAACAGAAACCCTCTCGTAGAAAATTAACCCCAATCGGAGTCAGCTAACATACGCGTCGCGTCGAGTACATGAGGCCTCGAGTCGCTAAGCCTCCCCATCACTCCAAACGGCCGGCAGGAGCTTGTACTATACACTGATACTCGCACTTTCGGCAGCCATAGTATCCATCTCATGTATCTGAAGGTGCATAAAACACGGCGGTGTAGTGCAAAAACCAATGTGGGGATGGATCTGAACGCTTCCGCAAGTACCACGACAGTACCGTGAAGGGAATCTCATGAACCCCCAGCAGAATCCGGAGTTCCAGTTTAACACCGGGCTCTGGTACGACAGCCAGGCGACCCAGCACGTCACCGCTCGTCCGTTGGAGCCCCTGAGTGAATTCAACGTAGATCTCAACGCTACGATCTCGATCAAACGCGGCGACAGCGGCAGCGAGATCAAGAGTTACTGCGCCTTCAAGGACATCAAGGGTAAGCTGTACTTTGCGTACAGTCTCCCCAACATGCTTGTCACCATGGGGGGCTACGGCATGACGGTCATGGAAGCCCTATACGAAACCGGCATCAATATCGAGGTCGGGAAGGATGGTGTTGCGACCAACTTGTTCTACCGCGACCCGAGCGGATCGGACTGGGTTGGCAGGCGTGGGGAGTATTCGTGCTTACCCTACGCCTGCCGACGTCTCGGTCCTTTCTCTCTCATTATCCGTCTGTTCCCTTTTGCACTGATTTTATTTGTGTCTCTATCTTTTAGCTTCGACGCAGTCAATCGCTAATTCGACGAAGTTAATAAAAGACTGGATCGTAGCTACGACCATCTAATAAATACACTCGATAGCTTTATCGGACGCATCGACAAATATGAAACCGCTTACTGCTCGAGACAATTAGTTTGAGAAACTCCTCATGTGGGCGAGAAAAATATCTGAAAAAACTGGTATTCCTCTCGAGAACTTGTAATAAGCTAACAATATTAAAATACGCACGAAAAACGTGCGTATTTTAATTCTATAATTTCACCCTCCATATGATATTTTTAGTTGTATGGTCCGTGCTATCGAGAAGAGCAACGGAACAGGAGGTTTAGCAATTGCCTGGAGACACGAATTAATCATGTAGCCAGGGAACTGCCGAGGGGAGTTGCTGCGCCAGCTTACGCCGTCGCATTCCCCTCGGAGCTCTCTGTACAGTGTAGGCCTGAGGGCCTAAGGGTTGTTCACCGACCCGCGGTACCCGCGATCACGTACTCCGTGTTCACGTTGGCGTTGTGCCACTCCGTGATGCACACGTGTACCATGACCGTCTGGCCGCGGAGGTTCGTGGCCGTGAGGGTGACTTCCTTCGGGTCGAACGGGTTACACCCGTCGATCTCCGGGAAGACCCAGTTGTCGCTGAGGACATGGATGTTCGTGAGTCCGTCGGCCTCGGCGGCACTGACGGCCGCCTGTGTGTGCGCGAAGGAGGACACGAGTGCGTTGAAGCACAAGAGCACGACGAGGTACGTCGCGATCTTGCCGATGATGGCCATGCATCCGACGTTGTCGGAGCTGCTCGCGCTGGACATACTGCCCCCTCATGGGTTGGTGGTTGTGGCCCTGCTGTATAACAGAAAGCATGCTTGCGAATCTCTCGAAGCTTGATTATTATAACACAAAAATAATATTTATGCAATACTTTTGACAATGAAAGGAGGAACGTCTATGCGTAAGGCTTGTGCTGCATTCCAGCATGCGATACAATAACGATAATAAACATAACCATCGGGGTATTTTATGCCAGCACGCTTGCCTATTCCAGGATCTGACGATAACCAGTGGGGGGTTATCCTTAACGGATTCTTGTCGGTTGCCCATGCGAGCGATGGGACGATTCTCCAGGGTAGCATAGCCGCTGCTGGCGGAGAGATGACGAGCAATAAGGGTCAAGCTAATGGTTATGCGCCGCTTAACAGCTCAACGCAAGTTTCAACAACTTATTTACCGATAGGAACTGCTAGTAGCACGGTTGCAGCAGGAAATGACAGTCGTTTCGCTGGATCCGCAGCCGGTACCTCAAATGCATCCCTTTCGGCAACCGACCCTACGACCACCAATAGCCGTACGCCATCCGGAGCAGTGGTCGGTGGTGATCTGAGCGGCACGTATCCCGGGCCTACTGTTGCAAAAGTAAATGGGGTGGCCGTCAGCGGAACAGCTTCCGCTGGTAAGGTTCTGACTGCATCTAGCGGTAGCGCAGCGTCATGGCAATTGCCAGCATCTGGTGCGGTTTCACGTCAAATTGATATCAGGCTGAGTGGAGCGGCTTCCGTACAAATAGCTACTATTGGCGTTTGGACACCCACGTATCTGACTAACACAGATACTGCTAACTTTGTTGGCTGGGTTAATGTTTCGGACACTACGCAGAATGATGCAATCACGTTCGATTTTGCGTGCAATGCAGGCACCCACACTTTGGAGTTTTTCCATCTGCCATTTCAAAACCGTGGCATTTATACTTTGCAAATAGATGGCAGTACGATCGGTACAGTCGATGGCTATGCCTCAAGTCTTAATCCTACACGCGCCGTACTGACTGGTATAAGTATTAGTACGACTGGGCAGCATACCTTGAGCATCGTTATGGCGAGCAAAAATGCTTCAGCAACTGGTTATATGGGTATGATAGATCGTGCCGTACTGACCCAAACGGCATAGGGATAGGAGCTAATCCTCTTTCTGTTCGGGTGTATAGGTCAAAGATTGGTTTATGACTGGCCTAAGGAATTGAGAACATTCAGAAATTTTCTCGTAGCCTCTCCCCTGCTTAATCCTGTTGCAGCGGGCTCACTGAGAGAGCCAAAGTATGTTATTGAAACAAAATAACGCACTTCTTGTATAGTTAGCCAAACACCATGGCTAAAAAGATACCAGGGAGTTCTACTGACGCTGCACTGCGTAATTGACGCTTGAGCGATGAGTTGTTTATGGGTATTAAGCAGGGTAACCTTGCCGCCGCTAATGAGAATCGTACCATGTTGTGCTAAGGGCTTCATGCCAAAGCGACCACCTCCTATCTGTACTTCAGTGCCAGCATAACTGTCCTGCTGAGCTGTTATTTTGTTGAGATTCTGTCTTCATAGTCTGTTCCATGTCTCTATATAACGTTAAGCTCTGTAAATTATCAAGATATCATAGCCAAAGAAAATACGGAGGTCTACGTCTTGTAGGCCTATCTGAGGCACATCGATTGACCACAGTACAACATAGTGTTATTGTCAAGTTAGCTGAGCAATCCCGCTCGTGCAAACATAGCGGTATGAGTACGACGAGGAGACTCTCTTATGACCGACCGCAGGATTGTTATCCAGAAAGCGGGCGACGGGTGCAGCATCATTCTGCACTTCAACTTTGCAGTAGAGGCCAACGTCTATGATGTTAGCTTCCTGCCCCCGCTACAGGAGGAGGGAGGAGACTGGGATAGTCTCAGTAAAGAGGCACAGCGCATTGTTCGAGCACTGACAGGTATTGATGGCGTTTCTTGCGTCGTCATCTTCGACAGCAGCAAGGTGCGTGTCGAGAAGGTTCGCCGTCGCGTCTTCAACACCGGCACCCTCGCGGAGGTCATCAAGACGACCCTCGGGGTGCTGTTCGAGGACGCGAAGGTCCTCGTGATCTAGCCAGCCCTGCAAGTACAGCAAGTCGCCCGTCGGTTTTGATGGTGAAGGCCCTGCTGCACTTGCAGGGCTTTTATCATTTATAGGCTATAGTTGCGGGAATGGCTGTGTCTATAAATCCTTGGTTTTATAGTACCTTAGTATGCGATCGCAAACTTGTCTAGAAGACTTCCTACGTGTGTGTTTTGTAACTATAAGATGCCATCTATTAGATCTTGTTCGAACGCAAGAATACCTTTGTAGCTTGGTTCGTAGTTTTCAGTTACTGGCAGATCAAGTGCAATGATGTGTCGCCATACGGCCGCAAGAAGCCTAGTGAACGATTCAAGTTCATCTTTCGTAAACTCTGCCTCAAGATGAATGATGTCACCGCTCATCGTCGGCTCTACAAACTGAAGTACGCCCTTTTTGAATGTGTATTTGCTAAAATCACGCGAGTTTGAAGTAAGTAGCTGGTAGAACATAAGCTGCTGGCGATACTTATGAAGTTTAATTTTTTCGTAATCTGTTTTACCGTTCCAATCGCGAGCAGCCTTTCCGGTCTTGTAGTCGGTAACGATGATCGAACGGTCTTCTTCGTCTACATCGACAAGATCGAGAGAACCCGTTAATCTAACCTGGCCGATTTGGACACCTTGTCCAGCAAAACTCAGCTCGGTCTTTTGTGTGGGTACAAAAGACGATTGTTTTTCGGTTAAAAATGTAGAGAGCGCATCACTTCCCTTTTGGAGGTATGTTGCAAGCTCCAACTCATTCATGTGCGTAGCGCGCAAACTTTCTTCAAAATCGTGAAGGATATCTTCCAATGGTCGCGCTTTCCCAGTCGCAGAAACATGTGCATGTGCGCGCTGCAGGCTGGCATGGATAGCTGACCCGTAGCTTGCGCTTGGGCTCATAGTCTGCGGAAAACGGAGAATATTGTTTAGCAAAAAGCTCTGCGGTCCACCGCGCGTAATATCAAGAAAGTTATTAATATGAGTGCTACTGAGCTTGTAGGTCTCAAGATGCGGTGCGAGCAACTCTTTCATGTTGGCATGGAGTGGACGAACGAGGGGTTGATACCAGGCAAGTTCGGCTGCCTTTATGAGCGTGTCGAGGGTAGTTGGTTGATTGTCAACGATTGGTTTCCAGATACCATCATGTAAAAAGCTTGCTCGTAGCGTGCCCTTCCCGCTGTCGTCGGTCAGGCTGTAGCTAATGGTGAGATGATTTTTTGCACGAGTCATTGCCACGAAGAATAGTCGTAGGCGTTCGTCAAATGTATCACCGGACGGCGTAAGAGGAAGGTTTTCAGGATAGCTAATAAGTCGTGATCGGGTGCGAACACGTTCACCCCATGCTGAGTCTATTGCGCCTACGATATAGACTGCATTAAACTCCAGACCTTTCGATTTGTGAGCGGTCATAAGGTTCACTGCGGTTTGAATACGTTCGCTTTTTGGTCGTACGCTCGTAATGGAGCTGCCGAGCTGACGATGAAGGCGGATAAACTCGAGAAATGACTGCAAGGTTGGCGGGTCGTTAGGCTGATACTCACGCAGTTTTGTACGAATCGTCCTGAGGGCTTCTAGGTATAGGAGATAGGCATCTGGCGATGTCTTGAGCTTATCTTGAGAAAAGAAATACTGAAAAAGCGGCGAAATAAATTCGGGAGTATTCTCTTCTTTTTTCGTTTCATCATCACTATCATCGTATGTCGAATCACTCTCCTCACGCTCAGATGGTAGACCAATAATATGGTCGAGCATAATTTCGAGCGGCTCGTGAGTCAACAATTGAGCCTGCGAGATAAGCCAGGTATGAAGTGGAACAAAAAGCGGTGTCGAGGCCATAACTTCCATCCATTTTTGGTGGTTATTACGAGCATTGAGGCTCAGCCTCCATATATCGATTGGCATAAACCCGAATGCAGGATGAGCTAATAATTTGGGCATTTGCGCGTCGGCGTCTTCATGCCTCTTTTCAAATAGTGTGACGAGTATTTGAGCGATGTGTTCTACAAGTTGAATAATTTCGAGGTCGAGTACGTTATCTCGTCGCTCGTAATTTACGTTAATGCCAGCTTTTGCGAAATATGGCAGCAACGCTTCGAGTTCGTGATGGCGCCTTGCGATAACAGCTATGTCGCAAGGATCGGTGCCTGATTGTATGGCCTGTGAGATCGCATCGACCACCCAGAGCCGTTCGTCGCTATTAGTCGTAAGCTCGACCAGTCTGACGGACGTATTGGCCTGGTGATGAGGTACGAGGGTTTTATTGAGATCGTCGATGTGGTTTTCAAGTCGGTCAGTACCAAGCGTTATGACTTCGCGGGCATGTGATAGTACCGCGTCGGTCGAACGATAGTTGTCGACGAGTGTTATGAGCTTCGTCTCTACGTATAATTCACGAAAACCGTTAATATTTCCGACGTCGGCACCTTGAAAACTGTAAATAGCTTGGTCGTCATCTCCTACAACTAGAATATTAGGACGATCTGCGTTAGCCTCGTTGCTTGTCAGGTTACGCAAAATACGCATCTGTGCCATGTTTGTGTCCTGAAACTCGTCAACCATAATGTACTGAAAACGTTCTTGGAGATTAAATCGGAGTTCCGGAAACACTTCCATGGCGTGAACGACGCGTAAAATCATGTCGTCAAAATCGAATTGCTGAAGCTCCTGCATACGCAGGAGGTATTGGTAATATATGTAGCTGACGGCGCGCAGTTTTGTTTGGCGGTCGCGTGCCCTAAATGCAAAATCGCCTTTTTCGTTCTTTTTGAGCCATATATTGCGCCAGGCGGTAATGGCTTTGGTCGAGTTCTCTGCCTCGGCAACTTCGATTGCTGTTTGTAGACTATCTGCAACAATACGGGCGAGTGAAACAAAACCAGGTAGCGGTAGTTTTTCGTTAGATTCGCGAATGGTAGGGAGAATAGCGCGTAGCTGCGAAGCGGTGATCTTACCTATGCGCCCTGCGAAAATAGTCTGTAGCAGTGGTTCAATCTCGTCCATGACTTTGTCGTTTGCATCAAGCAAAACAAGCAGTTCATCACTCGTAAGGCCGCTCTTTTTAAGCTCCGAGATCGCCGTTACGGCATCACGTAAATGGGTGTACTCACCGTTCATCTTGCCAGCGAGCGGGTTATTGTAATCGAGGCCATCAAAAATGGCGTTCATGAGTTCGTAACAGCTAAGCTCGTCAGCTGGTTTAAACGAGGCACCCCTATAAAAGAATTCGTTGTTATGATTTATGACTTCTGTTCCAAAACTGTGGAAGGTGTGGATTGCTATTTTGTAAGCATCCCTACCAATGATCTGCGAGAGTCGCTCTCGCATTGCTGCGGCACCACTTTCGGTAAATGTCAAACACAAAATATTCTCTGGCAAGGTATCGGTTTTTTTCAGAATATTTGCTGCGCGCATACTGAGTAGTTCGGTTTTACCTGTGCCTGGGCCAGCAATAACCATGACAGGCCCATCGATGATATCGACGGCTTCTCTCTGTTTTTCGTTCAATTTACGGTAACGTGTAGAAAAATCCATTACCTTCCATTGTAGCGCAAAAAACCGAGACAGATTGGCTTATCTTACTAGGCAAAAAAGGAATGGGTTCATCCAACCTCCAAGATCGTTTTTATATGAGGACACGACCGGCTGTGTTAAGTTCTATAGAGCACTAGTGGTGCGGGCTATTACCTTTTTGGACATATCATTGCCGCAACTGTATCTGTAAATTGAGTAGCCGACCAACTCCATCTGCAAGAAAATCTTGTGGCGTGAAACCACCTGTACCTTGTTGAGTGCCCGTTCCATTTCGTTTAGCGTCAAGTTGTGGCTGGAACGCACGAAGGTTTTCACGCCCTAGAATTGGCGGTTTTGGAAAAGCTTCAGGAATTTTAGACGACGCAACTTTTATGTGCGTCAACTTAAATTGTACAAATTGTTCAATGATAGCATCAACAAGTTTGCGCTCGTCTGTTTCGAGGGGCAACGTGCCACTATCTAGAAGGGACTGAAGAGTTACTGGCTGCGCCTTGGCTTCGATGTGCGCTTGCAAATCCTCTTGCGCCCAGCGGGAGAAATATTGCAGGTTGTGACGTAAGTATTCAGTTTGCGTAAAACCTGGTGTATGCAATAGCATCTCAAATAACTGAGGTGTAGGCATAAATGCACCACTTGCATTCCTAACGTTGTCAGGATACGGAACTAGGAAGCGACGAAAGTATGCATAGCTATCTGGGGGTAATCGTTCAAATGCGGTCATGTATGAGGTAAATTGTTCAAGGGCCTTGAGAGTAGATTTGAGTTTAGTATGTTTATCTGTCATTGCTGGATGATCTAGGATGGTGCGTAGCAGCTCATATGAACGACGAATATGTTGTTCTGCCAAGTAGTGTCCTACATAGAAATCGCGCTCAACACGTCCGGTTTTGCCGTTGCTGAACGTACGAATGTCTCCACCGGATCGTAAAAAGGCGGTAACATTGACATCAACTATTAACTCGTAGGTTAATCGATAGGGTAAATGATGGCGTGCGCTAAGGTACGTTAACAGTTCAAGAAGCAATGGAGGTGCAACCTGGTATGCAACTTCTTTTGTAGGCAAATATGCGCCCAGTAACATAAGCATGTCAAGATGAGCGACGGCGGCTTCTTCATTGTTTTTAAGTGTACGCAGTCGCTTTTGTTCAGCTTCTAACACGACTACTTGCCGTTTTGCCAATTCTTCTATAGAAAGAATGTCGTCATTCCATTCCTTTATATCTCGTGGCAATTCATTGATTACATACTGAGAGAGTACGGTCCTCGAAGGCGCGATAGGAGACCCCCGTCCAAGTATTTCGGATGTAGGAGCATCTTGAAATAAGTAAGACTGCATTTCAGAAAGTTTATCGAGCATATTATATCCCCTGCTTCCGTCTAAATCGCTAAAAGCGACTGAATAATTCGTTAACTATTTAACTACACGGTCATTATTTGATGCAAGTTCTTTCAAATAGATGACAGCAATAACTCTCTAATGATTTTTATTGAAAATACTTGGCGAGTCTCTCACTTAAATTTATACTTGTGCTATGGAACTTACTAAAATCGCCGGTTTTATTTCAACAGCCGTTGCTGCATACTGCATTATTCCGTATGTGCTAGCGATTCTAAACGGAAAGACAAAACCACATCAGCTGAGCTGGCTTGTTTCCGCCATTATGAATGGCATAGCCTTTCTTTCGCAGTACCTGTCAGGCGGTCGCCTATCAACTCTCGTTTCTCTGATCTTTTTTGCCGGCAGTTTTATCATTCTACTTCTGTCGCTAAAATACGGCGTACGCAACACATCAAAATGGGACAAATTGCTTTTCGGATTTGCACTGCTGACGATCGCGATTTGGTTTACTACGCACAGCAATGATATAGCAATCTGGCTTACTCTTTTAATCGACATTTTCGGTACAAGTATGGTTGCTTTAAAGGTAAAGTCCGAGCCACACTCAGAAGACCCATTTCCTTGGACGTTGGCGGCCGTTGCGTATATCTTTTCCTTACTTTCGCTTGCTGGCCAGCCGCTCGGGATTTTATATGTCAGGCCAATCTATGGGCTGATCTGTAACTTGACACTTGCGATGTGTATCTATTATTTCAAACACAAAAATCAAATTAGCCTCACTGATGTAGAACCGGTATAGATCCAATTGTTGTGCGCCTATATTGCTTTACATGTCTAAAGTTTTTCGACGACTTCTCGAAGCCCAGGCTTTTCCACGTGCTACACGATTGATGCTCGCCCCGTGTCACGTCAGTGGACTTGACGATGTCGTGTTACAATGGAGCTATTATGCGAGAAGAGATCTATGATGATATAGCGCTCGAAAAGGTCTGTAAAGAGCGGTTCGGCGTCGATGCTGAAATATCACAAGTTATTGTGCGTGGCGTAGATGTTAGTCGCAGTGCTTCGGCAACGGTATTTTTAACCAAGAAGAAACAGCTGTTTGTCTACGTTCACGGACACTCTCGCCTGCTTTTAAGTGATGTCAAAAAGATGGTTGCCCGCATGGGTTTAAAGGCGGAAGTTTATTTTCCGCCCAAGGGCCAGCCAAACTATTTCGATGCAATCGGTCGCGACAAGTTTCGTGAGGTTTTTCCAGGGCGCGGTCACATTAGTGATGAAGATATTATCTTCTACCGTACGCTTGCTCCATATAACCCTGCGCTCGTGCTTATTGGTGAAGTCAAAAATGGTGAGATCTATCGCTATGATAGCGATGCAAAAAGCGATTGGCGCATTGCTGCCAAGTTCGCCTACCGCCGAATAAAAACAAGCTAGCTTTTTCGGTCGAGTACGATCAAATGCTCGATGTGAGGTGTGCGTGGGAAGAAGTTGTAACCACGATGTGCACGTATGCCATAGCGTACTGCTAGGCGAGCTACATCTCGAGCTTGTGTCACAGGGTTACAACTTAGATATATGATTCTCTCTGGTGCTTCTTCGAGTAAAGTGTCGATAACATCCTCATGGAGGCCGGCACGTGGCGGGTCAACAATAACACATGCATCGCCGGTAATATAGTCGAGCGCCTTTTCACTTGGTGCAAGTATGGCGGTGGCCGAGTCATCTCGATCGAGACTATGAATGTTTTGTTCCATTTCACGAACGGCGTGCTCGTTGCTTTCAATAAGCGTAATCTGCGGACCGCCGATAGTGAGGCCTATGGTTCCCACGCCGCTATAAAGGTCGACAGTCGGCTTACCAGGTTCTATCCATTCCTTCATATCTCGCAGAGCCCGTTCATATACAGGTAGATTAATCTGAAAGAATCCCTCAGCTGCATAGGTAAATGGAATATCAAGAATCGTATCACGAAGTACGATGTCGCCCCATGACTGAAGTCGTCTTGTTATAACACTTGCTGGACTTTTAGGGTTACTGAAGATAAGTTCAAAGCCCTGTATCCCTAATTGTGTTAATTCCGTCTCAGAGAGTGGCAAAAAGTCTTTTTCTTTAACGTATAACTGGGCGACCACCCCGCCTTCTCGGTTGCTGCGAATAATGACAGTCTTTAAGTCGCGACCTTCAGTTTGTCGTTCGCGGAGCACATGGCGAAGCTTGTGCGCAGCATCGGTAATTGCTGATGTGGCGAGACTCGTCCCCTCCACAGGTATCTTGCCGTGTGTTCCTCGCCTAAAAAAAGCAAGGTCAAGTTGTTCTGATTCAGTGTCCCACCACCAGCTGAATTCGATCTTGTTTCGATAGCCGTATTGGTTGCCATCTGTATAAACATCGATTGGCTCGGGTACGACGATGTCGTGTAGCTCAAAGGCTTCTTCAATGAGCGCTGCTTTATAGCGCTGTTCGGCCTCAAAAGACATGATCTGCCAGGGGCTGGTAGAAAGATAACTTTCGGGGTCTTTGGGATCAATGCGTTCGACGCTCGGTTCACTTACTGAGGTGACAATACCTTCGACAAAATGTGATTTCTTTTTCGTGACATCGATAGTTACGGTTTCACCAGGTAGGCCGCCCCATACAAAAGCCTTCTTGCCGTCATCAAGTTGACCAAGTGCCTGACCACCACCGACGATTTTTTCGAGTCGGAGAGTTTGAGATTGGATTTTTTTCATATCACCTTAGTATACGGCATTTTACAGAGTACGTGAATGACGGCGTTTTTTAGTCCTCAGTGTCAGCAGTCCAATAAGTCCAATAGTTCCGACTGCGATAGAAAGACTCATGCCTATGACATTTGGCCAGCCGTTCGTTATGGGGTTAATAAATGGATATGGATACCATGCTGTTATGGCTCCACGGACAAGACTGTAAACAAGGTATAATGCTGGAAATGCCACCCATGCAAGTGACTTTTGAAATGTAACAGGTGTTTTAGGCGGGAAAATAAGCCAATCGAGCAGAATAACCACAGGAATAAGGTAGTGTAAGACAAAGTTAACAACTGGGATGGTCGTCTGAAGTGCTACCTCGTTGCCAGATAAGAACATCATATAAATGATGCCGGTCATTGTCATGTAAAGAGTAATGGCACCTCGTATGTAGGCGATATTTTTATCTTCACGCTTCATGAGCGCGTACACACCCATTGCGATAAGCAGACAGGCTGCTAAGATATTACTTTCTATTGTGAAGAAACTAAAGAAGTTACCAATGTCACGACCATAGTGGATACTGCTTATAAGCTGCGTACATACTGCGATAACGGTAATTACACCAAGAGTGATGCGGGCGGTGGCAAGGCTTTTTTCTTTATTCATAAGCATATTGTAGCGCTACTTGCATTTTTGGTACAGGTACGCTTAATTATAGTAAATGAGACGTTATATTCGTCTTTTTAGAAAGAAAGTTTCGTTATATGAGTACCGAACATAATCCTTCGCATTCCCGTCCCCTTGTAATGGACATAATTTCTGGGAAAGACATTCGTATTAAGGGGCTAAAAATAGCAGAGTTACAGGGTTCGATTGAACCTGAACAGCTTGCACGTGATGCTCGCAAACTAGCCGAGGCCGCGCTAGCGAGCATGCGGACAGATGAGATGTTGGCCTATGTAGCAGCGACGATTATATCTGAAATTGCGGCAAATGCTATTAAATACGGTGGCATGCTTACTGAGCTAGACATAGTACGCTTGCCTAGTGTCAAGAAAAAGAAACGCCGCTCGGCAAGGCCTGAAACTGTTTATACGATTGCGGTGAATCCTGCAGTGGAGTCAGCCCCTGTCGAAACACCCGGGACTATTCATCGAGGAGAGTTAGCGGCCGACGAGCCGAATGATGAGGCTGAACACGGTCGCGGGCTTTTAATGGTAGACGCGTATACAAACCACAACTGGGGTCAAAAGCAGGCTGATGGCGAAATAATTACCTATGCGGTTATTACGACACGAACAATCGCGATGGATGATCTTAACGCGGCGTAATTAAGCGCGTGATTTTCGACGTGCTTTGACGATAATACCGATACCAATGCCAAGAAGCGCGAGAGATGCAATAATTGCCATAACATTGGTTGGCTCTAGTAACTTTGCGAAACCTGTATTTGGTGCGCCGACGGCAGCAGAAGTACAGTTAGAGGTTGAGTAGTTCCCTGCCCCGTAAGATCCACACGAGTAGGTCGCTGCAGCATAGCTATTTGCCGCGGGCACTGTAGCGCCAATAATTACGCCGCAAGCAGCCGCAGCCAGTGCGAATCGTTGCCATTTTTGTATAAATTGTTTGATCTTATATATTTGCATTGTTACTACCGCTTGTATTTATGGATAATATTGCTTATATTTAAAGTGTAACAAATTCGAAAAGAATTGGAAGGACAAAAATGGGTAAGGTAGAGGGACTCTTAATACTATTAGCGATTATTTTGATTTTATTTGGGGCTAAAAAGCTTCCAGAACTCGCTCGTGGCGTCGGTGAATCAGTGCGCGAACTAAAGCGTGGTCTAAATAGTAGCGAAGACACAGTCGCATCTAAAAAAGATGCAGCTGAAGAAAAGTAACTAAAAGCGTAGTATTTTCTTCATGAGGGGGCAAGCACAAACGACAGCACGTCAGCAGCCCACGATGATGGTTCATCATATTAGAGAGATTCAACTGCGGCTCCTTTCCGTGGTTGCTGTTCTAATTGTTGGAATGGTTGTGGGCTACTTTTTCTACGAACCACTGTTCGAGTTTATCAAGGCGCCTCTTAGCGGTCCTCTTCACTATATGTCGCCCGCCGGCAGTTTTACTTTCATCCTTCAAATTTGTCTTATGGTGGGGATTGTCCTTTCCCTGCCTGTTGCTGTTTATAACAGTATTATGTTTATACAGCCTGCTTTGTCGCAGCGTTTATCGCGACGACGCATATACGCAACAACGATTACCTCACTTATCTTGGTGGTGGCCGGAGCAGCGTTCGGCTTTTTATTGATTATTCCGCTAGCTCTCAAGTTCTTTAGCGGTTTTCAGATTAATGGACTTGAAGCAATCATCTCTGCCGATGAATATTTGCGTTTTGTAGTGAGCGTTATCATTACCTTCGTACTTATTTTTCAGTTGCCGCTTCTTATGAGTCTGGCTGATCATATCACTCCCATTCCTCCTAAAAAAATGCTTAAATTTGAAAAGTACATCGTACTCGGTAGCATCTTCGTTGCCATAGTTGTGCCGTTTGCCAATGATTTAACGATACAAACACTTATCGCAAGCCCAATCATTATTCTGTATAACGTTTCAATTGTGGTGGTACTTATCCAACATGCATTTCGTGCTAAACAGACACGTAAACTTGCAAGACAAGAAGCGAAAGTTAGAAGAACCGCATCTCAGCCAAAACAAGTTATTCATCCTCCTGAGGTTAAGAGGCAGCCCGTTGCTATGCCTGTAGCGGCCATAACGCCCGTTCCCGCGCCTATGCGTCGGACGGTGGATGGAATGCGACCTGTACGCCGATCTATGCCCGTAGGCGCTTCTCAACAACGTCTAGCGCAATCTAATGTTGGTGCTAAGCCATCTCATGCTGGATTTCAGTCGATGCAACGTGCAGAACGCAGACTTATTACTGACATGAGAGCGAGTGTTCCTTCGTCCCGGTCTCGCTTAACACCGCCACAGCGTGCTACTACATTCGTATCACGTCAAATTGTTGATTAAACCCTTGCATAAGCGTTTTAGCTTTGTTTTAATAGATATAGAAGGTTATAAAAAAGCAAAAAGATATGATAAAGAATAATCAAGTCGCTCAACTTATGAGCAAAGAAATGGACCGAAAAGAATTTCTAAAGTACGGTGGTGGTGTCCTCCTCGCTGTTATCGGTGTTACGGGTCTTCTTAACACCATTTTTCGGCTTAGCAACAGTCAGTCTGAAGGTGGTCGTAGCGGATACGGCTCTAGCTCATACGGCCGATAAGCTAGTTCTTGTTTTGCTTTCTGTTTTTTAACCATAAGTTGTTACTTTTAAAAACAACCGATAAGATAGCCTGGGATGCTATCTTTTTGGTTGCAATGACGGTGAGTGATTACGAATTTATTTGTAACTTTTGTTAGTCCAGTATCGTATACTTTATGTGGGCTTCAACCCGACGGACGCCCAACCGTCTGCACTTAACAGAAAAGAAGGAAGTGGTCGACATGCGACGAAAAGTCGCAGCGATGTTCATCGCGACCCTCATGGGTCTCGGGCTCATCACCATGCCTGCAGCGGCAGCGCAACCGCGCACCGCGGCAACGTGGAGTGCGGAGTGCCCGTCGACGGTGCGCTGCGTCGTCGTTCCGGCGGCGTACAACGACAACAACGGCGACGTTACCGACTACGGTAACTACGATCTCGCCAACCGTCCGACCACCATGGCGATCAATTCGATCGTCATTCACGACACGGAAGGGTCCCTGCAGTCGGCAATCGCCCACTTCCAGGATTCAACCGCGTACGTGAGTGTCCAGTACATCGTGGATAAGGACGGCACTGTCTATCAGATGGTGCCGAACAAGGACATGACCTGGCACAGTGGTAACTGGTGGTACAACATGCATAGCATCGGCATCGAGCATGTTGGCTTTGCTGCCGACAGTAGTTCGTACACGCCCGCCATGTACTGGGCGAGCGCACAGCTCGTCAAGTATCTGACCGCCAAGTACAACATTCCGCGTGACCGTGGCCACATCATCGGTCATGACAACGTTCCGGGCACAAGCGCAGTGAGCATCATCGCTCAACACGTCGATCCCGGGCCGTTCTGGAACTGGCAGCTCTACATGGCTCTGATCGGTGCACCGGTCTTGCCGCACAGTGACTTCGCCAGCGGTATGGTCACAGTCGCACCGGTTTGGCCGTTCAGCAAGCAGGTCGTCACCGGCTGCACAGCCGGCAGTTCGTCGTGCGTTCCGCAAGGACTGCAACCGACGAACTTCGTCTACCTACACACATCACCCGATGTCAACGCGCCGCTCGTCTCCGACCCCGTCCTTGGACAGGGTAGTACCGAGATCGCGAACAACGCTGCGCGCCTGTTCTACGGGCAGACGTTCGCGACCATCGAGCCTCCCAAGCTCGATGGTCGCGGCGTGTGGTATCACGTCTGGGAAAACGGCCAATCGGGCTGGTTCTACAGCCCGTGGAACGCGCCGGCCGCATTCCCGGCAATGGGTCAGACAGTGACGCCGAAGCCTGGCCTAACGAGCATCCCCGTCTACGGACGGCCGATTCCCGAAAGGTCGGAGTATCCGGCAAGCTTGATTGCTGTCCCGCCTGCGTCGTGGTACATTCCCGCGCAGGTAGCACTACCCTATGCGATCAGTGCGGGACAGCGGTATCCGGTGATCGATTCCAACGTTCCGACCGACCACTTCTACGCCTGGGCGAGTGACTCGTCTTTCCCGTATGACCACACGGACTTCACGGGAGCAACGAAGTACATCGAAATCTCTCTCGGAGGCCGTCAGGGCTTCGTGAAGGTGTCGGATGTGAGTATCCAGTAAGGTTGAAGTTCACCGGATACTCTACGCGCCTTGTTGGCGCGTAGAGTATCCGGACTCTTCATTTAGAAATTATCAGCTTCCATCACATATCGGAAGTAGAGTAAGCGGGTTCTCGCTCATCTGACGTAGGTGAGCATGGAATTAACTAGCGCGATAGCACTTCCAGGGGTATTTTTATTGGAGGTTGTGTGTTAAGAAATCGCCATATTTTGGATTTGTGATGGCTGCTTGGACATCTGGTGTTAGTGAATACTTACCATTTGATGTTGCGTTAGTCCCATCTCCAACGTTACCGACGTATTCCCAGTTTCCATCTATTGACGCGAATAAGAGAACGGGATGTGTGTGCGTGTTGATGAGCGCAATGGTCGTCATTGATTTATTACCAGAAGTAATAGTGCTAGAGATAGCTTTTGTAAATGCGTCAACCTGGTGAACCTTCTTGTAGAGATCGAGAAGCTTGTTTATAGTTGCATACTCTTTATCAATATCTGTTTTGTCTGCGCAAGCTAGGATATAGAAAGGTGGCGTGCTCATAGGTGCACTCGTAAGTTGACATGTTGCGCCGAGGTCTGTGTAGGTTGTGACAGTGGGCTGAGTTGGGCCAGTGGTTGCTCCGGCAATGTCTACCTTTTGGTACCCGTGGTCTTGCATGAATGTCGTTGATTGCGCAAGGATGTCTTGCGGGTCGGTGGCACCAGCCTTGGATGTGGGCGTAAAGAGCGCGTAGTGGCTCGTCGTTATATTAACGGCAAAGGATTGTCCATCCGCCTGATAGTCAACGTTAGATGTAGAGGCGGTATCCTGTTGAGCTCGGTAGCTGGAAGTGAGCGTGCGAATGGCATCTGGTGCCATATACGAACTAACAACAGATGCGGCGGTTTGGGCATTTTGGGTGGTCGATTGTGAATTATTGATATTTTGTGAAGTGTTTCCGTTCAAGTTTTTAATATTTTTTAGTAAGAGTGCAACTCCAAGTCCAATTGCAATGACGGCAATAGCGCTCACTACAATGAGGATAATTCTTCGGGCTAGCTGAGTTCGTTTTTGGTGATCGTTATTCATCGCTAAGGCCTTATTGGTGATAAACCAAGATAGAATTATATGATTCAGGAGAATAGGCTGAGGTTGTGTATGGGGTTGTGCATTGGTACTTACCCCAATATGAGACGTTATGGTTGACAGTGTCGACGTTCTGCCATGAGTCAAGGAAGCCGAATGGGTGTGGTCCGAATTGTCCACCAGTCCAGGCTTGAGTTCGGAATGTGCCATTGAGAAGAGACGTACCAGACGGACAAGAAGAAGAGTAGTTAACTGTTGCATTAACATTTGAGCTAAATGTTGCTGGACTTAGGTATGTTGGTGCTACAGGCGTTGAGATCGATCGCACCGTTGTCGCGGTATTGCTAATTGGAGAGCTGGCACTCGTGTTGGTTCCGTCATAACACTCTGCCTGGGCCTCGAAGCCGTATTGGTAGCCTTGACTTGCTGCTACGGTGTATGTCAACTGAGTTGGTGACCATGCGCTCCAACTTGACCACGTACCTGGTGAACCTGTGTTCGATGAATAGTATTGGATCTGATATTGTGGCGTTCCAACAGCGCAAGTGACAGTACCTGTTGTTCCTACGGCGTTGTTGCCTGACATCCCTGCGGTCATAACAGGAGCGGATGGTGCGCTTACCGGTGTGGCCGCTGCGGCATGTTGACCACTTACCGTAATAATACTGCCAGTGCTCTCCTGACGGTACTCGAGTTTATAGGTTGCACATGCACTACCTGTGGAACAGGCAGTGCTTCCATCACCTCCTGCGTAGGCAAATACGTCAGATCCACCGATACCGGCCGTCAGATCTGCGCAGGTGGTGATGGAATTGGTTGTGCTACTTGGAGCGGTAGGCGTAACGAGGATAGACTGGTCAAGGCTCAGTAAGGTACTCACCTGACTTCCGCTTTGAGTCATATTGGCGCAGCTCGGGTATTCACCGTGTTTTGCGTAGTATTTCTCTAGTGCCCCTGATATGACATTAGCGCGCGAGTCACGTGCGGAATCTCGCTGGTTAACTTGAACTTTTGTGTACGTAAAAATAGTAATTGCCGACAAAATAGCAATGATAACAACAACAATTGCAAGTTCAATAAGCGTAAAACCGTCTGTATTTCTTTTCATTGTTATTTTTACTGTACTATGGTGCTTATGCTTCGTCAATGAACGAATGGGGCGGCTATCCACTCATAGCAAGTAAAGACTTTTCAATGAGTCCCTATCTAGCTATGGACTCATTGAACTTATGTGATCTAATAAATAAAATAAACTCGAGAGGAGTATTTACTCGCCTAGACACATTGACAAAGGTAGTTTTTTGCGATTAACTAAAAAAGTTTTTCGGCCTCCTGTTCCGCAACCCGCTGGCACAAGTCAATCTGATTGAATGGAGAATGAAATGGCTGTGAAGTATTTCGCTAACATCGATGGAGTGAAGAACGGTACCGTCGGTCGCCAGCTTCAGCCGCTGCTGACGAACGAGTTCGAGGACTATCGACCTCAGGTGCAGCCCGGCGAGCATCTCTACATGCTGCTCACGGGTATACTCGAATCGATCATGGTCCTCGTGGATAGCAAGAGCGAGTACGACCATTTCTATGGTCAGTACCGCTCTGGAGCCTACGTTACACATAGTCTCTATGCCCTTCCGGCGACCGCCGTTCGCTAGTAGCTTCACCCTACGCCCCGCAACACCAAGACAATGCTCCCGCCTGTAACCTAAGGTTCCGGACTCGGTAGAAGCCTGTCGCGGAGAGCGGGGCATTGTCATGTTCTGAAGCATTAAGGGTTTGCCTTCTGTCGGCCATTGAATTATCCAATGTGTCTGCCGTTGCTTACTCACTAGAGAGATCTTTTAGCAAAATCTTAAGCTGTGTCTGACATACTAAAGGCAATGCAACCAGCAACAACCTATCGTCAGTCCATGCGAACCGGCTTTTATGTAGCGGTGATTGCTAGTCTTTTTATCCTCTTTTTAGGCTGGTGGTTCGGCAGTATGACATCAATTCTTAGCGCAAATGACCGGGTTATGGCTATCGGACGTCTTTTCGGTTTGCTGGCTGGTTGGAGCGTGGTAGTAGAGATTATTCTGATGAGCCGCGTACCATTCATTGAGCGTGCCTTCGATCTTCAGGAGATTTCAGATCTCCATCGTCTAAATGGCTATACATTACTCGTCTCCATTTCAGGACATTTCGCCTATCAACTTATAGGCTATGCTGAGACGGCACATATCTCGTGGTGGTCGCAGTTTTTAGCTTTTAGCAGCAGCCAATATGAAGATGTGCTGTGGGCCACTTTAGGCACGATTATATTCTTTGGGGTGGGTGCGATTTCTATTCATATGATTCGCACTAAAATGCGGTATGAGATTTGGTATCTTGTGCACCTGACTATTTATTTTGGTATCTACCTCACCTTCCTGCATCAAATTAAATTAGGTGGCGATTTTATTGCCAACTTTTGGTTTGCATCTTATTGGTACATGCTGTATATTTTAGCCTTTGTTGTATGGGCGTGGTATCGAGTTGTTCGTCAATTTGTCTTGTTCGTACGACATCGCTTCAAAGTACTGTCGATTGAGAAAACGGCTACCAATACGTATTCGGTCGTACTAACAGGTAAAAACCTACGTGAGTTTGACTACGAGGCCGGTCAGTACGCTACGTGGCGCTTTATGACACCAAGTCTATGGTATGAAGCCCATCCCTTCTCTTTTTCATCTTCTCCCGGTATGGAGGTGCTGCGGTTTACTATCAAAGCAAGCCTAGATTATAGAGAGCGTCTGATGAAACTTAAGGTTGGCTCGTACGTTATAGTGGACGGACCCCGTGGTAACTTTACTGCCGATCGCGCTGCTGAAACATCCAACACTGTACTTATCGCAGGCGGAATTGGCATTACGCCGTTCCTCTCTAACATTCGTCAGCTGCTTCATGATGGTAAGAATGTTTTGCTTTTATATGCTGTTCGCACACCGGAGGATGTTGCATTTAGCGATGAGCTGCGTCAACTACAAGCGTACGGCCTTAAGATCAATTTTTTTGTTGATAGTGTCGGCCAGCGAATCACTTATGATGCTTTGAGTCGCGTGGCGTATGAAGATACGACCATTTATATTTGTGGTCCTGACGGTATGTCAAAAGCGTTGGTTAAAAACCTCAAACAACTTGGGGTATCCTCTGAAAACATTGTTACCGAGCGGTTTGCCTACTAGGTATTAGAAAAGTTTTGGCTTGCTAAAACCAATCCGTGCACATCAATCAAAAGTGCCTCGTAACCTTCTCGGTGGTTTATAAAATCGATCGCTTTATCGGCTTCCATAGCCACGCAGGTAGTCGCAAACACATCGGCGGTGACAATATCCTTACCGTACACTGTTGCACTGATGATAGAATTTGTAGGTTGTTTTGTGTGTGGATTAAGAATGTGATTACCGCGCTCATACGTACCCGACGTTGCGATGACACCGTTCTTAAGACCGATTGTACCAAGTGATGCCTGACGATTAAAAGGATCTTGCAGGGTGATATTCCAAGTTTTCTCACCTGTGCTGGCAGCTAGAATATCTCCAGCTGCATTAATTAAATACGTATGAACGCCGTGCTGTTCGAGGACATTACCTGCTTCACGGATTGACCAGCCTTTTACGTAACCCGTCGGATCGAAGCTACCGTCGTAGTAGGCGGAAAAATATCCAGCTGTTTTATTTTCAAAGTCCTTACAAGCTTGCTTAATGTATCTTACCTCACTGCTCAATTGTTCGTCGTGCAGTTCTCCCCTTCTATATTTACTAACTTCGCTCTCGGATTTGTAGGTACTAAAAACCTGATCTATTTCACGTAGTCGTGTAAAAATAGCCTCAAAAAGAGACGCGTCAGTAGTGTCGGGTGTATCAATGATTATGGGAATTCCCATAATGTGGTCAACTCGTCGCATGTTACGCCTTTGCTTGATCGAGAGCAGCCTGGAGTGATTGCGTGTAGGACTGTGTGGTGTAAGATGCTCCGGAAACGCCGTCAATTTGGGCATTTTGGTTAGAGATAACTTGCTGATTAAGTTGTGGGATTGCGTAGTTATTGATTTGCTCAGAGTGGCCGCTGTCGCTATTTACCACAGGCGTAGTGACATTGGTGATTTTACCGCCGCTAACGGTAATAGCAACCTGGATATCTTCGTACATATTTGTGGCAGTAGAGCCTGTGTAGCTACCGTCTTTATACGTAGCACTTGCCGTGGTGGTTGTCGGCGTTGTGGTCGTGCTCGATGAGCTAGATTGACTTGTCGAGGGGGTCGTTTGGGTCGTGGTTGAAGCTGTGGCCGATGTGGTGGTTTTTTTGCCACCAGCAGGTACTTCGTAGGCGGCTACGATACCAAGAAGAGTGACGATAACGAGTATAGCAATTGTCTTTCTCATACCTCTATAGTACGGAACCGTTCTTAAAGATTCGTTAAGGATGACTGGTGTATACTTGCACTATGCGAATACTCGTTGTCGAAGACTCCGTAACTATTGCCAGCGCTATTAAAGAAGGCCTTGAACAAGAAGGCTATGCTGTTGATGTCGAGCATGACGGCGAAAGTGGCTTTCGAACGGCTCTCTATGAACCGTATGATGTGATTGTCCTAGATGTAATGTTGCCTGCAAAGGACGGCATTGCGGTATGTCGAGAGCTACGCGAAAACAAAGTCACTGTCCCTATTTTGATGCTAACCGCGAAAACGCAAAATGGTGATATCGTGACAGGCCTTGACGCTGGTGCGGATGATTATTTGGGTAAACCTTTTTCTTTTGATGTATTATTGGCGCGACTTCGCGCGTTATTGCGTCGTCCTAAAGAAGCGCTGCAGGATACGCTTAGTATTGCGGATATGGAGCTCGACACGGCGAGTCGTACAGTTACGCGCGCCGGTAAAGCGATAGACCTTTCTCGGAAGGAATATGCAATTTTGGAGTATCTTATGCGAAATCCGGAACGTGCCTGTAGCAAAGAAGAGATTATGCAGCACGTATGGGACTTTGATGCTGATATCTTGCCAAATACGCTTGAAGTTTTTATTACGTACCTGCGCGCAAAAGTAGATAAGCCGTTTAACAAGTCTCTCATTCATACGGTTCGCGGTTTTGGTTATAAGATAAGTGAGGCTGTATGAACCTACGTGCGTTTATAAAATCCCCTACTTTTCGGCTGAGCGCTTCGTACTTGGCTATCATTATGGTCATGAGTATTGCTTTTAGCGCTGTTTTTTATAGCACGTCAGTCCGTGAGCTTGAAAAACGACCAAACCCGGATACGTACTCGGAAGTTTATTTACACGACCCAGATCATGAAATAAATGAATGGCTTCGACAACAAGCTGAGAACACAAAAGCAGGCCTGGTGATGAATCTCGCGTTGCTTAATATTTTTGCATTATTTGTAGGCAGCGGTATCAGCTACCTCTTGGCTCGTAAGACGCTTAAACCTATTGAGAGTGCTATGAAGATACAAGAACGATTTATTGCCGATGCGTCCCATGAACTTCGTACGCCATTAACGAGTCTCCTGCTTACAAATGAGGTGACGCTTCGTAAGAAGCAACTGACCGTAACCGATGCTCGCAGAAGCATCGAACAGAACGTACGTGATCTTAATCAACTCAAGCAGTTGAGTGATGACCTGTTAGATCTCGCAGCTAGTGAAACAGTCGGAAAGAAGAAAGAAACAGATTTGTACAAAATCGTTCTGGCTGCGAGCGATCAAATCAAACCACTTGCCGATGAACATCATATTGTACTTCATAACGATGTTGAGATAGTCTCAGTTGTAAGTAACGAACAAAAACTTATCAAACTTGTTGTTATTCTGCTTGATAATGCAATAAAATACAGCGAATCTTATAAGGGTATTTATCTTTCCTCTGAAGTGACGGAAAAACATGCGATCCTTCATATTAAAGATGAGGGTTACGGTATGACTAAAGATGATATGGAACACATGTTTGATAGGTTTTACCGGGCTGATAGATCACGATCCCAGGCGTCTGGTCACGGGTTAGGACTCGCCATTGCCGTTAAAATTATCGGCGAGCTTGGCGGCACACTGAGTGCAAAAAGCACGCTCGGAAAAGGTTCCGTTTTTAGTATTTTGCTTCCTAAATAGTCACCGCTTATCTAGTGCTGCAAAGCAATT
Source organism: Candidatus Chromulinivoraceae bacterium (assembly GCA_035478595.1). Classification (NCBI taxonomy): domain Bacteria; class Candidatus Babeliae; order Candidatus Babeliales; family Candidatus Chromulinivoracaceae; species Candidatus Chromulinivoraceae bacterium. The sequence continues at coordinate 960 of DATIJL010000017.1, read as the reverse complement.
AGACGACACTACGCTCGTATAGTACAATGAGCGTAAGACGGAAATGATGGACAAAGAGGTTAAAAAGACAATTCAAGATTTTTACGAAGCCTTTCCGCTTAAGCGGCTCGAGAAAGGTGAAGTTTTAATTCGTCCCGACGAAACGCTCAAGAATATTTTTTACATTGTCGAGGGCACCGTTACGCAGTATGATATTTCATCTGCTGGCAATGAGGTTGTGGTTAATGTTTTTAAACCAGGTGCATTCTTCCCGATGTCTATGGCGATCAATAAGACGCCAAACTACTATTTTTTTGAAGCCTCAACGTCTGCGGCGGTGCGCATAGCACCTGCTCGAAAAGCGGTCTCATTTATAAAGGATAATCCTGATGTGATGTTTGACCTTTTATCTCGCGTCTATAGCGGTACTGACGGCCTATTGCGACGCATGGCGCATCTTATGGGCGGCAGCGCTCGGACTCGCCTCATCTTTGAGATACTCAATGCCGCTTATCGCTTCGGCGAACGAGACGCCGAGGGCAATACTGTCGTTCCTCTCACTGAAAATGACCTAGCTAAACGCTCTGGTCTCTCTCGTGAGACAATTAGCCGGACGATGCATAAGCTTAAGAGCGATGGTTTTGTGAAAGTACAGCCCTTTGGCATTGTGCTAGTTGAGTCCGCCCGTTTAGAAGACCTATTGGGCAGCGATCTTTAGCGTTATAGATCTTGAAGTCGGAGCCTGCTGTCTTAAAAGCGTTTCTTAGGATGGTTTTCTATAAAAAACGGCTATTTGTGTGTCGCTGTTTTCCTGACATGCTCATGTATTTAGTTTGCAGGGGTCGGGCTCCTAAACATATAGGACACTAATATCCAGTGTAGCATTCTCGTAGCCTGGAATGCCTTGGAGGTATTCCACGGGCGTCAGCATGCGGAGCATGCTGTGCGGCCGGTAGAAATTGTAATCCAGACAATCTTCAA